>JBGOZL010000481.1:0-2500 GCA_041480185.1 Anaerolineae bacterium | reverse complement strand
TCATCCAAATGGGCGACCCGGACTGCTACAGCAAGCTGCTCGTCAGAGGCCTCCGGCATAGCCAGGCGCAGGTTGGCGACGATCGAGTCGTGGAAAAGGTATGGATCCTGGGGAACCCAGGCTATTAAACTGCGCCAGGATTCCAGAGGCATTTCAGCCAAAGGTTCGTTGTCTATAGTGATCCTGCCGCTATCCGGTTGGAAAAATCGCAGCAACAGACCAGCCAGAGTGCTCTTTCCGGCGCCGCTCAACCCCACCATGGCAACGTGTTCTCCAGCGCGAATTTCCAATGAAATGTCTTGCAGGGCTGGTACAGTCTCACCAGGGTAGGTGTAAGAGAGGTGTTCAAAGGCGATCATGGAAGCGGGAAATAATGAGATTGGGTTAGAATCCCGATCCTTGACCCGCAGCTCCTGGTCTCCCGAAATAGGTGCATCCAAAATCTCAAATATCCGCCGCGCGGCGGTCGCACCTGATATCCCGGCGTGAAAGCGCAAGCCAAGCATCCTCAACGGGAGATAAAACTCCGGAGCAAGGAGCAGCAGGAAAAAAGCCTGCTGAAAGACAAGGTGTCCATAAAGGAGGCGCAGCCCCACTTCAACCGCCACCACCGCAGTGCTTAACGTGGACACCAGTTCGAGCGTCAACGCTGAAAGGAAGGTGACACGCAGGACGCTCAAAGTTCGATCGCGGAAACGGTTGCCGGCTTCGGAAATCGAGTTGACATGCTCACGGCTGCGACCCAACTCCTTGAGGGTGGTCAACCCCTGCAGGCTATCGAGGAAATGTGCGCTGAGCAGCCCTAGAGTTTCCCATTGGCGTTTAGTCAGTTTTTCAGCGGTTTTTCCGATCAAGACCATAAAGACAGGTATAAGCGGGGCGGTCAGGAGCAGCACAAACCCGGAGAGCGAATCCCGAGGAAAAACGACGATCAAGATGGATAACGGGACAAGCGCGGCAATGAATAATTGTGGCAGATACTGGCTGAAATATGAGTCCAGCAGCTCGACCCCCTGGATGGCGGCGTTAACCAACTCCCCGGTACGTTCGCTGCGGGTATAAGCAGGTCCGAGACGCAGGATTTTGTCGAACAACCGCTTGCGCAAATCGCTCTTTACCCGGATTGCAACGGCTGTTGCGCTGACTTCGCTCCCCCATGCCAGGAATGCGCGCAATAAAACAATGAGGAACAATAGCTGGAGAAGGCCCGCAACGTCTTTTATCTCCTGCCCGAGCAATAAAACCCCATTGATGATGCGGCTCAGCCCTGCTGCCTGCCCGATGGTCAATAAACCGGTCAGCAGTCCGGAAAGAATCGCAACACCCAGGGCAAAGCGGCTGTCCCGGGCCAGGGTTAAAAAGCGGGAGGTGACTTTCATAGAGGCGAGGCGATTACCTCACCGGCCAGAAATTGGTAAATAATCGCAGTAGAGTATCAGCAAGCAGTCCCATAAGGAACAAGTTTTCAAACAGGCGGTTATGGTAGAAGGCAAAGCCGGAGAACCATGTAGGCCAGCCCGGCCATTCTTTGGGAGGTTCGACCGGGCGCGGTTTTGTCAGCGCACCCACCGAATAGAGCAGGCGTTTCCCCGCCAGGAAAACGATGAGCATGACCGGCGTGAAATATTGCGGGACAAAAATTAGATAAAGGATGACGAGGTAAATGAGGATGAAGACAGCGATATTAACGTAACGGGCTGCTTTTTCGCCAATCCGGACCGGGAGTGTCCCGACCCCTTTTTTCTTATCTTCAGAGGACTTGTCGATATGCTTGCCGATATTGATGCTGACCACACTCAACCCATATGGGACTCCTGCCAGGGCGATGTTCCATATGTTAGTCGTCCATCCGCGTGCCAGAACAATATATACACCCGTCACCAAAACCGGCCCCCAGATCAGAAAAATGAACAGTTCACCCAGGCCCAGGTATTTAAGCGGCCAGGTATAAAATAACAAGATCAGCGCCCCGAAGGCAAACAAACCTATTACTGCAGGAGAAAAATTGGTGTAGAAAAGTGCATATGCCCCGGTTAAAAAAGCCAGCACACCGCTGACCAGGAACCAGGTCATTTGCTGGCGCTTGGTCCAAAAAGCCTGCACCAGCGGATGGACGCCATATTGCGTGCGAAAATAATTGTCCTTGTCCACGCCGCGGTTAAAATCGGTATAGTCATTGAGCAGGTTATTCGTGCCATGCGCAATGAAGAGACCGAGCGTCACGATCAACCAAGGCAGGAATGCAAAATAATGATCGCGCAAGGCGAGAAGCCCGGCAATGGCGCAGGCGTAAACTGTGACAGTCGTCACCGCGGAACGAGAGGCGATCAGCCACTTGGAGATGGCATCAAGCGCGTCCCACTCCTGCTTTGATTCCATTTTTACCAGGGTGGATAGAGCCTTATCCCACATTTTGAAATTAATATTCATGTTCTACATCTCCTCTCTTCAACAAACATCTACAAAGCTTTTTGAATTTCATTAGCCTGATGCACAATCT
>JBGOZL010000480.1:0-2503 GCA_041480185.1 Anaerolineae bacterium | reverse complement strand
GCACAATCGAAAACTACATTCCCGCTTTGGATATAGGTTACCACGTTGGTCAAGCCCAGGGTTTCGAATAACTGTTTAAGCTCCAGCATGCTGATCCTGTTTTGCTCACTGACATTGACGCCTCTCAAGAGAGAAATATTGGTTTTCATTGAAACCCCGTCATGAACCATTCAATATTTATTTGGCTGCATTTTCCTGGGTGGGTGCCGCGACTTCTTTCGCCATTGCGCCCCGGTCTTCCTTTCCTCTCACGAACGATATTCCCGCCGCAATTATCACCAATACAAGCGATACATAGAACGCGCTGTGCATCCCCGTCACGAAGGCCTCCATCGGCGCAGAACCCAGCGTCACGTTATTGCCTACGAACAATTGCATCATCACGTCTCGCGGCAGGCTGCTCGCTGCTACTGCCAGGGAGAGAGCGAAGCTGGTCACCATGCCTGCCTGCCGCAGGGTCGCCAGGGTTCCTGAAGCGGTTCCCAATCGGTCCTTCGGCGCAGAATTCATTGCTGCGCTGGTGTTCGGAGGGTAGAACAGTCCGCCGCCCAGGCCCATAAATCCAAGTCCAACCGCGATTTGCCAGTAAGGCATGGCTGGCGTAATCCGGGTGAACCAGACCAGAGCCGCGCCTTGGATCAGCAATCCAACTGTCGCAGGGATGCGCGCTCCGATCCGGTCTGCAACATTGCCTCCCCAGGGCGCAATGATGGATGTCATCACGGGCAGGGGGATCAGCAGCAAAGCCGCTTTCAGTGGGTCATAGCCTAGCACCCCTTGCAAATAGAAGACGATTAGGAAATTTACCGCGAAGAGTGCCAGTGACTGCATCATCGCCGACAGCACCGAGAAGTTGTAAACCCGGTTGCTGAACAGGCTCAGGTCGAGCACCGGGTTTTTGGCGCGCCGTTCCCACCACAGGAAAAAGCTCATTCCGACCAGGAATACGACGAACAGCGCAAGGATGGGAGTCGATGTAAAGTTGTACTCGATGCCTAGTGTGAGGGCAACCAAGAGCGACAGCAGCCCGAGGCTGAAGCTGAACGCCCCGATCAGGTCGAAACGCTCACCACGCTTTCGGATCGACATCTCTCGAAGCACCCGGTATCCCCAGATTGCGCCAAACAAACCAATAGGGACGTTGATAAAGAAGATCCAGCGCCAGTCTGCCAGTGTCAGGATCAGGCCGCCCAGGATGGGTCCCGCCACGCCTCCGAACGAGAAAGTGATCGCGTTGATACCCAGCGCTTTGCCGCGTTCGTTGGGCGGGAAAACCTCGGTGATCAATGCTACGCTGTTGACCACCATCATCGCCGCCCCGCTGCCTTGTACCAGGCGGAAGAGGATCAGCTCGGTTGCATTGACCGAGAAACCGCACAGGGCTGACCCGATTGTAAAGATGACAAAGCCGAGGTTGTACATGCGCACGCGGCCGAGCATGTCTGCTACCCTACCAAAAGTGAGCAGGAAGACGGTGCTGACCAGGATGTAGCCCATGATCACCCATATCATTTCGATTAAGTCCGCATGCAGCTTCACCATCATGTCTGGTAGTCCAAGGACGACAATGGTGCTGTCGATGGCCGCCATCAGCGCCCCGATGGTCGTGACGCTTAACACGATCCACTTGTATTCCACCTTCTTCCCAACTAGGGAATATTGCTTATCCATTTTTTGTTCGGATCCTTTGGTAATGCAGGCTTTTATGCCGGGACCGACTCTTCTTTAACCGGTTCAGGAATTCTTTTTTTTTTTGATCCAGCTTGAATACTTTCTTCATCAGATTCAAAGTATCTATTATCTGCATCTGTTCGTCTTCTGTGAGCTCGGCGAGCTTTTCGGTGAAATACGCTTGCGTATGCCGGTATGTCTCGTCCAGCTCGTTTTTACCTTTGTCCGTTAGCGAAAGGCAGATTCGGCGGCGGTCCACCCCATGCAAGTCACGCCTTAGCAGTTCCCGGGTCACCATTGACTCCACCAGTTTGGACATCGACGGCAGGCCCAACCCAATGTGAGCTGCTGCTTCTGAAAGGGAAGCTCCCTGGTTTGCATCCACGAAGACCAGCGCCCGGAATTGCACGATGGATAAGTCGCCGGTCCGCTTTTCGTGGAACTTGGTTCGCAGCAACCTCATCAGCAGAGGGATATTGTCAATTACCATCGCCGCAGTTTGTCGGGGGGATGTCATTATCTGGTTTCCTTGGAAAATAGTTGCAAAAAGCAATTATATTTAAGTCGGATGGGAAGTCAAGGCAATTACCCTGATTCTCATACATTATTCAGACATGAATTGAAACCATAAATATGGTCTTGACAAATTAGAACAAATATTCTATAATCTTTCTAAGGCAAGGGATTTTATATGGATCTCTAGCCGCGTTTTTATTTTTGCACCTTAAAATCTGAAATATTCGTCCAGGTTTGCCGACTTCAGATCTCCCAGGGAAATGGATTGTTCCTCTATTGTTCCTCAGGTTTAATGCACACCTGTGGCATCTTTTAT
>JBGOZL010000479.1:0-2514 GCA_041480185.1 Anaerolineae bacterium | reverse complement strand
TTGGGAGGCAACCTGCATTGTCTGTTGAAGTTGGCAGGCACTCCATATTTCCCTGATTTCACAAGAGCGATCCTGTTTGTTGAAGCAATTGGGATTATTCCGGAAGAATGTGACCATCTATTCCAGCAACTCAAACAAATTGGCGTATTTGATCAAATTCGCGGTGTAATAATTGGTTACATTGATGGGTTCCAAAATGATGGGAAGGCTATTATGCAGATGGAGGATGTTTTACTGCATGTGACTGAAGAATATGACTTTCCGGTTTTGAAGGCAGATGATTTTGGGCATAATTGCCCCAACACGGTGTTACCGGTCGGTGGTGAAGTGAGAATCAATGCGGATAAACGGACGATAGAGATTTTGGAAACGTGCGTACAGTAGCCACAAGGAGCAACCTTACAATGCCTCAAGCTATCGGTCGGGGGCATCGCCTTGGATCGAGTGAACGCAGCCCCGAAAGGTGAAGTTAGGTAATAACTCACCTGCTCGCCCGCAGGAGCGTTTTTCCAGAAAAGGTGCGATAATAAAAAGGTGTCTTATTTCACAAAAAACAAAAGAGTAAAGTGACGCATGTGAAATGGAACCTCATTCTGGCCCGGATTTGGATTGAAATATCTTACGAAAGGGAAAGAAAATGTTAAAAATCAATACGCGCAAATTGGGAAGGTCAGGAATCGAAGTGAGCCCGATGGGGCTTGGCTGCTGGGCAATTGGCGGCCCATTCTGGGCCGGGGAGACGCCACAAGGCTGGGGCGAAGTGGACGATGAAGAGTCCATCCGGGCTATCCATGCTGGCATTGACCTAGGAGTGACACTCTTCGATACGGCCAATGTCTACGGGGCCGGGCACAGCGAGCGAGTACTGGCTCGCGCGTTTGCCGGACACCGCTCCCAGGTTGTTATTGCCACCAAATTCAACGCAGTATTCAACGAAACCACCCGTCAGGTAACTGGAAGCGATACATCTCCAGCAGGTATCCGTGCCGCGTGCGAAGACTCATTGCGCCGCCTTAATACAGATTACATAGACCTTTACCAGTTCCATGATAATGGTTTCCCTGCTGAAAAAGCCGAGCCGATCCGCGAAACGCTTGAAGCCTTGGCACGCGCAGGTAAAATCCGCGCCTATGGCTGGAGTACGGATTTTCCCCACCGGCTGGAGGTCTTTGCCATGGGTCCTAAGTGCGCCGCCGTCCAGTTGCAGCTCAATGTTCTGGACGACAACCCGGCCATACTTGCCATTTGCGATAAATATGACCTTGCAGCCCTCAATCGCGGTCCATTGGCAATGGGACTATTAACCGACAAATATTCAGCCAATACGAGCCTCGCCGCAGATGATGTACGCGGAAAGAAAAGCCCGGAGTGGATGAAATACTTCAAAGATGGGAAACCCAGCACCGAGTGGTTGGCTAAGCGGGATGCCGTGCGCGCAATCCTGGCTAGCAAGGGGCGCAGCGTGGCTCAGGGGGCATTGGCCTGGTTGTGGGCGCGCAGCCCCAAGACACTTCCAATCCCGGGATTCCGCACGGTTGCACAGGTAAAAGAGAATGCCGCAGCCATGCAATTTGGTCCGCTAGAGACGGAACAGATGCAGGACATCGACCGCCTGCTCGAACGATAGGGAGAAAAAGAACGATCCATGCCCAGGGGTAGCCATCCTCGGCAGTTCAATTCTGGGAAATGACATGGTGACCGACCTAGTATATCGAGACTGGAAGGAAGCTCGTCGACCAATTCATAAATACGAGGCACCAACGCGAATAGCTAAGCCGTTTGCCCAGGCGGTGACGTCTGCCTCGCCGAATATCAAGATGCGCAAGCAGCAGGTGGTGCGGGCTGACTATATGCTATTAAGCGGGCCATATAGCCACGTGTCGGCCAGCTTCCACGTTACGAGATCTAATCCGATTTTTAAACAATCGTATGACAAATCGCTCAAATATTTTCCATCTTAGAGACAAAGGTATACCAATCTATGACGGAAACCATTGCCAATAACTCCGCTGCTCAAAAGACAATCGAGAGAAATTACCGTTGGAATTTTCTGGTCAATACTCTGGATGGAGCCAGTTTCTGGTTCGGGATGAGCTTTTTCTCATCCACGATCATTCTCCCTCTGTTTGTGAGTCATTTTACTGATAGTCCTTTGACGATCGGCTTGATCTCATTTCTCGGCTGGGGGGGTATATTCCTGCCGCAGCTATTTACGGCCAATGCTGTTGAGCGCGCGCCTCGGAAAAAATTCTTCCCGGTGACCCTTGGCTTCTTCCTCGAACGCTTGCCCATTATTTTGCTGGCTCCAGCGGTGTATTTCCTGGCAATCCGACGCCCAATTTTAACCCTTGTTATTTTCTTTGTATTGTACACTTGGCAAAACGTTGGGGCAGGCGTGATCCTTGTGGGTTGGCAGGATATGATCGCGAAAATCATACCGGTGAAAAAGCGCGGGCGGTTCTTTGGCATCTCCAATTTTATTGGCAACGGGACCGGCATCCTGGGAGCACTGGC
>JBGOZL010000478.1:0-2519 GCA_041480185.1 Anaerolineae bacterium | reverse complement strand
TGAGGACCTGACCATCATAAGCGAGCGCCAGCGCATGGCGCGTGAACTGCACGATACTCTTTCGCAGGGGCTGGCTGGCTTGATCCTGCAGCTCGAAGCTGTGGATGCACATCTGGCCGGTAACCACCTCGACCGCGCCCGGGAGATTGTTCGCGAGACGATGGTACGGGCTCGCTCCACCCTGGCAGATGCCCGCTTGGCAATTGACGATCTTCGCCGGTCTGGGACGCTCGGCCTGGGGGATTTCGCCCGTCATGAAACCGACAATTTCATCGCTGCCACCGGCATCCCGTGCGAAGTGACCATTTCTCTCTTCGACTCCCTCCCGGACCCAGTTACGGAGGCGGCCATCCGGGCGGTATCTGAAGGCCTTACGAATATCGCTCGTCACGCCCAGGCGAAAAATGCAAAATTGTGTATTGCTGCTTTGGAGGAACAAAAGGAACTCCAAATTGAGATCACGGACGATGGGATCGGCTTCGACCCGAATGTTATTGAGGCCGGGCACTATGGCCTGGTGGGAATGCGTGAACGGGTCAGGTTGTCGGGGGGCAGGCTGGCGATCAATTCAAAAAAGGGATTTGGGACCCAGCTTGTGATACGATTCCCCTTGGAGAAACGTGCCGATGAGTGACTCCATCCGCATCCTGGTCGCTGATGACCACCTGATTATCCGCCAGGGTCTGCACCTGATTCTGGAGACCGAGCCGGGCTTCGAGCTGGTCGGTGAAGCTGCTGATGGTGCCGAAGCAGTTCGGCTTTGTGCACAGCTTCATCCGTCGGTTGTCTTGATGGATCTGCGCATGCCTGGGATGGACGGATTGACGGCTATTGAGCGTCTGCGGGTCGAACAACCTCAAATTGCTGTGATAATTCTGACCACTTTCAACGAGGATGATCTGATGCTGCGCGGCATGCAGGCTGGGGCGAAGGGCTACCTGCTCAAAGACACCGACCGGGAAACACTTTTCAATTCTATTCGTGCCGCCGCCCGCGGCGAGACCCTGCTCAAGCCGGAAATCATGGCACGCTTGCTTGCCAAAGCAGGTACAGGGAAAACATCTGCAAATGAAGGGATCGACCTGACCGAGCGAGAGTTGGAAGTATTGATGCGGGTCGCACAAGGTGAACGAAGTAAGGAAATCGCCGTCCGGCTGGAGATCACTGAACGGACGGTGAAAGCTCATCTCGCAAGCATTTATAATAAGTGGGGGGTTGATTCTCGCGCTGCCGCGATCGCGATCGCTGCGCAGAAAGGATTACTTCCTGCGAAATGAACAGCCGCCAGCGTTTCCTCGAAACCATGCAATTCGGCCACCCCGACCATGTTCCCTATTTCGAGGAAGGCATCCGCGACGACGTTTTGAAGGCCTGGCGGAAGCAGGGGCTGGCTGCCGATGCTGACCTGGAAAAGATGTTCGCCTCCGATCTTCGTGATGAAATCGACCTGGACGTTTACCCGCATCCCTGGCCTAGGCGCTGGCCGGTCAAAAGCTCCGAGCTCAAAGCCTTTACCCGCCGGCTCGATCCGGAAGACCGCACCCGCCTGCCGGAAAACTGGAAGCAATCCCTGCCGGGCTGGAAACACCACGAAAATGTCCTGATGATGCGCATCCACCAGGGCTTTTTCCTGACCATGGGGGTGTATGGTTGGCAGCGCTTTTATGAGTTGATGAAGTTGATCCATGACGACCCTGGATTTGTGCGGGATATGATGAAGATCCAGGCAGAGTTTGTCGCCGCTCTGACCGAACGCGCCCTGCAGGATGTGGAGATTGACGCGGCAGTTTTCAGCGAACCGATCGGCGCCAACCATGGTCCGCTGATATCACCCGCCATGTTCGTCGATTTTGTATTATCGAGTTATCGACCGATCCTGGATGTTCTGCATCGGCATCATGTGAGCATTCTCATCCTGCGCACCTATGCCAATGCCCGCTTGTTGATTCCAGTGTTGATGGAGCATGGATTCGATTGCTTGTGGGCCTGTGAGGTCAACACGGCCTCGATGGATTATCGTTCATTGCGCCGGGAATTTGGCCGCGGCCTGCGTTTGATCGGGGGCATTGATCTGGACGTACTTCGTGAAGGGCGGGACGCCATCCGCACCGAAGTGGAAGAGAAGGTACCGCCCTTGCTTGCCCAGGGGGGCTATGTCCCGCTTGCCGATGGTCGCGTCCGGAAAGATATCCCGTTCGAAAATTATATTTACTACCGGCAGTTGTTGGAAAAAATCACCCGTTCATAAACGTTTTAACCCAGGCCATGTGGTCAGCAAGCAAGCCTTTGGCACGCATGATGACCGCCGGCAGGACCCGGTTGCTGCCGCTTTCGCGGCGCAGTTCATCCACTCCCACAGGCTTGGCGAAGGATATATATGGGATAGTCCTGAGCCGACGCGGGAAGAGCAATTGGAAGATCACCTGCCCGAATTCCACCAGCCGGCGGCGGTCCACTGGATCGGACCTCAGGCGGTACAGGAAGCTGTTCCGCCATTGTTTAGTGAGAACGTTACTGAC
>JBGOZL010000477.1:0-2522 GCA_041480185.1 Anaerolineae bacterium | reverse complement strand
CCACCACCCACCGAAACGCGCCCATAACCCGAGTGCGAGTATTAAAAACCAAACCCCGTACCCAAACCATATTGCCGGTTGGACAACATTCTTGACATCATGCATATGGCTCAGTTCGCGAGCATTGAAAAGCGAAGTGCCATCGGGGAAAGTCAATTCACCCAGAAACGAAATATCTGCATTATTGAGCAAATAATCAATGGATATTTGCGACCAATGCAAACGGTCCTGGAGGGTGAAACCATACTCGTCTACAGAAAATCCCGGCAGGTGGTATTCGATTTGAGGAAAGGCCCGTGTCAGTAAGAGTCGTAAACCCAGGAAAGTAAATGCTATCGGGAGCAGGATAGTGACTCCCCACGAAAGTATCTTTTGTAACGTTTTCATTGCATATTGCCCATTTCGCCTTGCAGGATAAAGTTCAGGATCATGGTATTTGTGATCCATTCAATCGGAGACTTGTCATCCGTGAAAACAACCGTGTGTTGCGGCGAAGGCTGGAGATTATTCAATGTCAACGTCATTGAGTCGATCAATAGCGCATTTGGATCCTGCCTGGCAGCCAGGTGTGAAAGATTTTGCTCCAGATTGACCTCTTTAGTTGCCTGAAGGGTGGCGTAAATCAGCGAGTTGAAAGTATTGGGAATATCCATCACATAAATCGATCGAAAAATCGTGCCAAGTGTGGTCGCGAGCCCGTCAATCAAACGGCGATCTCCTGGGGCCCGACCCACATTGATGGCCAACACCCCATCCGGGTTGAGGTGGTCAGCAGCAATCTGAAAGAATTCCTGCGTGGTCAGGTGAGGAGGGATATACGGTGGACGATAAGCATCCACACAGATTATGTCGTACTTCTCCTGGCTGCTTGCCAGTCCCCAGCGACCATCCTGAAGGATGACATTCAAGTTGGGCATATTCAAATCGAAATATTTTCTACCTACATCCACAATTTTCGGATCTATCTCGAATCCGTCAATCACTACATTCGGAAAGACAGCTGAGGCCTGCCGGGCGGTTGTGCCGGCTGCCAGGCCAACGATGGCAATTCGTCGAACATCATCCGGTTGACGGTCAACATAAAAGAATGGCCCAACCAGGAACTGCTGCCAGGGTCCGCCATATTCCAGCGTTTGGGGGTTGTACTCCGAGTGAATCCCCTGACCCTCGTTCAACCGCAGGTAACGGGTTCCATTAATTTCGAGGACCTGGATATAGTTATAGGCTGATTCGGTCTCGAAAATTTGTCCACTGGTCCCCTTGATACCCCCCCCACCTCCAAAATATGCCAGGACAGCCAGGGCAATGACCATGAGAAAATACGGGATCACAGTCCGCCACCCTGCGCTCAAGCCCAGTCCTGTCAGCGCCACAAAAAGTAGGGCAATGCTGAAAACAAGGAAGGTGCGGGTGGTGCCGATCGTGGGGATGAGCAGTAAAGTTGGTAAAAATGTTCCGATGAATGAACCGATGGTCGAAATCCCGTAAATTGTCCCGGAAACATTCCCGGCTTTTCCAGAGTCGTGTATCGAAAGCCGAATTGCAAACGGAGAAATCATCCCGAAAAGAGTCACCGGGACGATAAACAGAACCAGCACACCGGCAAATGCCCCCGCCAGGATGCCAATCTGCAGGTTGTCAAAAGCGTTTGCCGCCAGGCGCAACACCGGGCTGGCAATATATGGAACGATGCCGAGGGTAAACGCACCCCAAGCTAGGAGTGCATACATAATTTTTGGATGCGGGGTCCGGTCTGCCCACCTCCCGCCGATGAAATAACCTGCGGTCAGGTAGACCAGGATGAGACCGATGATCACCGCCCAAACCGGGTTACTTGTTCCGAAGATGTTGCCAAGCAGGCGGGATGCGCCAAACTCCGCTGCCATGGAGGTCATACCGGAAGCGAACACGGTAAAGTAGATGTATTTGCGCATGAGCGAATTATAACCGTGAAGAAGATGGGCGTCTGCTTGTCAAATCAAGGCAGGGCGTGTATAATTCCGCCCGCTTCCGGCACAGGCCGGTTATTGTCCAGCGGTGCTGGAAAATTCATGCAAGAGCGAAGGTAATCCTTTTTTGTGATGGCGGGTTTGGTCGGTTTTGCTTGACCAAAGATGTTACTCAGGAAAAGGGGTGAGAGGCGCTCAAGGAAGGTAAAGATGGAGAAAGTCGTTTTAAAAGCAACTCAAAGAACCGCAACTGGCCGGCAAGTACGTGCCCTGCGCCGCAGCGGACAACTGCCTGGCGTCATTTATGGGCATAATGTGGAACCAATCAGTATTTCACTTGAAGGTCGTGATGCTGGACGGGTGCTGGGGCGGTTGTCATCCTCCAGCTTAATCACTATTGACCTAGATGGTAAGGAATATCCGACACTGGTGCGTGAAAAACAGCAAAATTATATCAAGCGCAATCTCATCCATGTGGACTTCATGGTTGTTTCGCTCACCGAGAAGATTCGTGCCAATGTGGGCATCGTCCTGACCGGCAATTCCCCAGCCGTGAAAGACTTCAACGCCATG
>JBGOZL010000476.1:0-2525 GCA_041480185.1 Anaerolineae bacterium | reverse complement strand
TGTGGTGCTCGAATCGGACAACATCTTCGAAACCTAGCGCTTTGCGGAACTGGGCGGTTAATTCCATTGTCTGGTTATTTATGGAATTGGACCAGTTGAACCCGATGAGTGGGGAGGTGCCATCATCACGACTGAAGAGCTTCGCAGCCATCATGATCCACAGGGCATGGTAAGGATTGTCAGAGCCAAAGAAGACCGAGATCTTGAACTGAATATCAACGCCAAGTCGATAAAGCAGGAAACCTAACAAGATTGTTCCAGCGTTGAAATTAAGGACATGCTGGACGCCGAAATTCGTGTAGTAATACAAGAACTCATCCAGCCACATCAATGCATGCTCATTCGGTTGACCGATGCCACCGAAATATCCGGTAATTGTCGCAGGTCCGCCCAAATGAGGATTGGATCCATCTGTGCCTTTCGTGTCGAGGGTTTCGACGAATGACGAACCAATAATATCCAAAGCAGCCACGATGGCAGGCAAATCGCCGTCCAGTTCAGATTCCTTCATTTTCCTCACAGCAATGAACCTGCCCGGAACGAGGCTCCTATCCTTGATTGCTCGTTCACACATTGGGCGGATCCACGGAAAATATTGCAGAGCTGATACTTCGAGAGTGACAGCCGATTCATCAGCGAATTTCATCCCCGTTGCTTTATCCCCGAGTACACGGGTCCGGTATTCTGAAATGGATGTAAAAACTCTGCGGTCGCGTTGTTCGATAAGCCAATTTAAATCATTGACATAGCCTGGGGCACGTTCGGTTACTATTTGTAGGAGATGATCGAGTTTGCGCGACTCAATGTGTTTGCGGTTGATCTCCTCCGGAGTGCCATATTTAGCGACCACCGCCAGGAAATCGTTCATTACGGTTTCACCGGGATCTAATAGAACTGAATTGATGGCCTCCAAACGGTCTGACGGTATCGCGAGTAGATGGCGCAGGTCTTTGTCCATTATTCTCCTTAATTATATAAACGAGGGCGAGCCTCGATCTAACAGAATTATTCCAACATTTTCTTTAATTCGTCGAATTCCTCATCCGGCATCCCAAACCAATTCTCAGGCTGCGGGAATTGTTTGCCAATCACTTCGTCGTGGTAGTTCTTCAATCCGTTGAGGATAACTTCCCCGGCATTACCGTAGACTTTGGCCATCTTAGGTTTAAACTTGGGATAAAGACCAAACATATCGTGGTATATAAGCAACTGACCGTGAGCATCCGGTCCGGAGCCGAGTGACATTATGATACAGCCTTCAGCCCTCTCGGTGATGAGTTTACAGAGTCGGTCAGGGACCATTTCAAGAAGAATGGAAAAAGCACCAGCCTTCTCTAGCGCTTTGGCGTCGTCGAGGATCTTTTTCGCCAGCAGGGCGGACTTGCCCTGGACACGAAAGCCCCCCAGTGCGCTGACAGATTGCGGCGTCAACCCAAGATGGCCGATTGCTAGGATCCCTGCGTCCACGATACCCTTAATCCGGTCAGCCATGGAAACTCCACCTTCCAGTTTGATGGCATCACATCCACACTCAGCCATAAATCGACCTGCATTGCGGATAGCCGTCTCTACAGAGGGCTGATAGGTCATATAAGGCATGTCTCCAACCACAAAGGCAGTGGGAGCTCCACGACGGACAGCTTGGGCGTGGCGGATCATGTCGTCCATTGTGACCGGCAGGGTGCTGTCATAGCCAAGCATGGTCATTCCCAGGCTATCTCCGACTAGGATCATCTCGATTCCAGCTTGTTCCTGTAAAAAGGCGGTTGGGAAATCGTAACAGGTAAGCCAGGTTATGGGTTGACCATCGGCGACCTTTTTATAGAGGTAGGGCAGAGTGATTTTCTTGCGGGGTGTTACTGGTGCTTCTGGCATGATTTGCTCCTTTTCATTATTTTCGAAGACATTAATTGTAGTATAGAGTAAAACGGTTTGAGAGGCAAGTTAATTGCATATGTTTTCTTGAGAGAGGTTATAATAGTTGCATAGCTCAACTATTCGCCCTTACAACTATATCGAGGCAGTCATGACCAATACATTCCCCAATCCCATCCTTATTGATAAGTTCTGGGAAAGCATACCGCCCGCCTGGCGGAAGACTCGCAGCCAAATCCGAAATATCGCAGTTGTAAAATTCCATATGACGGAGGAACAATTCCAGGTTCTCCGACGAATCCGCAGAGGTAGCGCCTCGGTCAGCGCCTTGGCAGTAGTCAGCGGAACCAGTCGCTCGGCTGTCAGCAAAACAGTGGACGCCTTGGTACACAGAGGGTTGGTCGTCCGCAGCCAGGACCCAAAAGACCGTCGAAATATTCCATTGGCCCTGACGGATGAGGGTCAACGCGTGCTGGAAGCCATTTTCACTGAAGCTGAAGCTTGGTTGTCCACTCTTTTCGAATGCCTAAGCTTGGAAGAAATGGAAACTCTCATTCAAGGTATGGATACCCTTCATAAAATATTTTCGACCTTATAAGAATATATTGATTCCATGAAATATTTGTTTAAATTACGCCAATTTTACAGAC
>JBGOZL010000475.1:0-2526 GCA_041480185.1 Anaerolineae bacterium | reverse complement strand
TGTCGCATGAGATGGAGGTGACCCCCGGGAGGCGAAAGTCAAACACCGGCACGTCGTAGCCCAGCTTTTCGATCCAGGGCAGGATGAACCCTCCCAGGCAGCCATCAACGTGCAGGCCAAGCTTGTGCTCCAACGCCAAGTCGGAGAGTTTGCTGATCGGATCGACCACACCGTGGGGATAGGAACCTGCTGACCCTGCCAGCGCCACCGTGTTGGGGGTGATCGCCGTACGCATGGCTTCCACGTCAGCTTCAAAGTCCGCATTGACCGGCACGCGAATGACCTTCATTCCCAAGTAGTGAGCGGCTTTCAGGTGGGCAGGGTGGATGGTCATGGGAGCGACCACTTCTGGAACATCGATCCCTCTCACTGCGCGACCCCACTCGCGATAGACGAACATGGCATTGAAAATACTCTCCGATCCGCCCGAGGTGATCGCGCCAGCTTCCTCGTCGAAACGATTGACCTTGCTCACCTCGTCTCCGTGAAGCATCTTCCCCACCATGGCCAGCACTTCTGCCTCGAATTTGGTCCCACTCGGGCACAGGTCCCGCTGAAGGAGGTTGATCGAAGAGAACATGCTGAATACCTTGTTCAAGAAGGCATAATGCTCCATGCCGCCATGGTACATCGTCCCTGAACACTGACCGCCCAGCCATTTTTTATTTTCTTCTTCCGACATATAGGCGATTTCTTTCAAGACCTCTTCTTCGTCCATGCCTTTTTCAGGCAATTTGGTAAATACCTGGAAGAGCTTGTTGTAGGGATGCATTTCGCCAAACAAATCCATTGATTCTTGTTCGTCAGACATTTTTCTCCTTTTTAGGGGGTGAGATCTCGAATCATTGAGTTAATTTATGCCTTATTCAACGCGTGGAAAACCGGTCGAATTTTATTCTTGCTGGCTATAAATTGTGCAAACATTCGATCGTAGACATCCCGGTTCTTTGGGTCTGGTTCGAAGATTCGATCAAACTTGATCATATTGGGTATCTCCTCCAGCTTGACCATCCCCAAGCGGTTGAAGGCCAGCAGCCCCATGCCGATCACATTATTGTTGCGCGGGTCGGCTTGCCGGTGCATGGGAAGCCCGACCACATCAGCCATGATCTGCGACCAGACATCTGAAAGGGCTCCACCACCAGTCAGCCGCCAATATTGGAACGGCTTGCCAATCAACTTTTCAGCTGGGCCGCGCAGCCAGCGCCAGTTCATGGCAGTGCCTTCGAAGACAGCCCGAGTAAGATGAGCGCGGCTGGTCCTTGGAGAGAGGTTCAAGAAAGCGCCGCGCATATACGGGTCTTCACCGGGAGCAAGAATACCGTTAAACCAGGGCAGAAAAATCACGCCCTCACTGCCAGGCGGAACCTGGGCGGCAACCTGGCTGGCGCGCGTGTACATGTCACCGGGTATAATGCCCGTCTCAAAGCCATCCTGAGAATAAACCTGGTTCTTCAGGTAGGATTCCAGAATATTCCCGTTATTTGCCAGGTCGCCCCAGTAGAGGTAACGCCCCTTGATTCCACTGGGCATGGTAGCCGTCGTGCTGAACAAATCGGTCTTTTTAAAGGAAACATGAGAGGCCAGGTGACCCGAAGTGCCCAAACACGCGACCGCCTCTCCATCAGCGATTGCGCCAGCGCCCACCGCGGAGGTACTGTTGTCATTAACGCCGCAGACCACCAGGGTGTCAGGTGAGAGCCCCAGTTCTGCAGCGATGGAAGATGTGAGGGTGCCAATGATGCCGTCAATGGGAAGCAGGTCAGGCAATTTTTCCCGGTCAATGCCCCCCATTTTTAGCAGCCGCGGATCATATTCCTGTGTATCTAAACTGCGGTTATCGGTCATCATTGACATCCAAACCGTGTTCTGCGTGGCTGTGAATTTTCCCGTCAGGCGCATATTGACGTAATCCATCGGTTCAAAGAACTTGTAGGTCCGCCTGTAGATCTCCGGACGTTCATGCTTGATAAAAAGCATATGTCCCAACGAATCAATCCCTTTGAGGGAAGGGACAAGTCCGTTGATGCCGATATATTTGAGCATCGTACTCAATTTGTACCCCTGGACATTTGGGAATCCTTTGACAATCTCGCGGTTGTATGGCGCACCCCGCCCATCCATCCATGAAATCACATTCATCAGGGGCTCGCCATTTTCGTCCACGGGGAGGGTGACTGACCACTGGCTGGTAACGCCTATGGCAATAATTGTCGACGGGGAGACACCAGAAGCCTGGATGACCTTCTTCACACTGGCAGTGATGGTCGACCACCACTCAGCAGGGTCGTGCTCCGCCCCCCCGGCAGGTGGAAAGAACGTTTTCACCTGAGCGGAAGTCCCACAAGTTACGTGTCCCTGCTGGTCGACCAACCCAACCTTCGGTCCGCTAGTACCCAGGTCGATTACCAGGACATATTTGCTCGGTGATTGATCTTCCATCATATTGAGCTCTCCAATTTTTTAATTCCGGGAATGATAGAACTATCGTCAATGATTATTATATATCATCAATGTATATACGTA
>JBGOZL010000474.1:0-2531 GCA_041480185.1 Anaerolineae bacterium | reverse complement strand
CTTATGGTCAGAACTACATAGGGACCGGGTCTCAGGCCCCCATGCTCCAGGGCTTTTTTCCCATTCAAATTAACGTTGGCAGTTTTAATGAGAAGTTTGCCACCATGAGGCATAGCATCTCGGGCGTTAACTGCAAGGTTCATGATTACCTGTTCAATCTGTCCAGGATCTGCTTCCACAACCTCCAACTCCGGGTCAAGGTTCATCACCAAGTCAATGTCTTCGCCGATAAGACGCTGGAGCATCCAGCTTATCTCAGTGACAGTGTCATTCAGATTAACTATTTCAGGTTGCAAAATCTGCTTGCTGCTAAAAGCCAGAAGTTGACGAATCAGCGAAATGGCCCTTTTTGAAGCCTGTAATATTTTCTCGGTAAACTGGCACAATGGATCAGCTTCCCGGAGTTTGCCCCTAATCATTTCACTATAGCACATGATGACCATAAGTAAGTTATTGAAGTCGTGGGCTACGCCCCCTGCCAGCCTGCCGACGGCCTCCATTTTTTGCGCGTGGATAAACTGATTCTCCAGTTGTTTATGTTGGGTAATATCCATGAAGTATCCCAGGGTGGCTCTATTTCCCTTCCACTGGATGGAAGTAACCGTTTCCATAATCCATTTGGTCTTCCCATCTTTGCTGATATGTCTATATTCATAAGGGGTGGAAGTTCTCCTTGCCAACATATCAAGGGCTCTTTGTTTGACCTCAGCCCGGTCATCCGGATGGACTAATTCCAAAGGTTCCACGGTGGAAAATTCATCTCTGCCGTAGCAGGTAATTTCATGAAAACATTGGTTGGCAAGTTGAAATTTTCTGTCCTGGATAATATAAATCCCAACCGGGGAATTCGTGATCAGGGTTTTGGACAGTTCTTCTGCTTCCTTGCGGTCGCTAACATCCTGCATGGAGCCTTCATAATAAAGGATTTCACCCTCTTTGCTCTGAACCACTCGGGCATTTTCCGATATCCAGAAGGTGCTGCCATCCTTACGGAAGACCTGATATTCAAAGTCCTTGACGAATTTATCCCGCTCTACCAGGCTCTGGAAATCGACGCGCCGCTGCGGGTCAACGTAAACTTGGCTTTTGATGTCGGTGATATTAGCCAACAGTTCCTCGGGGGATTCATAGCCAAACATCCTGGCCTTGGCGGGGTTAACGGCGATATAACGCCCATCTTGAGTGCTCTGAAAAATCCCTTCCACTGCATTTTCAAAAATATTGCGGTACTTTTCTTCGGCCAATCGTAACGCCTGTTCCATCGACTTGCGGGAAGCAATTTCTCCCTCTAATTCCCTATAACTTTCTTCGATTTTCATATTCCTGAGACCTTGCTCGGCAACCCCAACCGCCAGTTCACTCAGGAAAGAAAGGACTTCTGTAAACCGCGCCTCACTGACCACCGGAACTTTGCGCACATCTTCCAAATATCTCTCCAAATCATAGCCATACAATTCAGCTTGCCGCTTAAACCGATCAATATCCGGCTCTTCAAAGAAAACCTGGCTTGTAACTACGAAAGCTAAGTATTCCCCATGGATAAAGATTGGGGTGGCCCCAGCAATCAGGCCATTTTTGCACTTGCTGATGCTAAACTCCTTCAATTCTCTTAATTGTTTCGATAAGGATGAATTGCTCTCCCGGCAGCCTTGCAATGACTTGGGGAAGGCTCGGTGAAATTTTGTGCAAACATCTCTCCAGCCGGTGGCGATAAGAATCTCTTGGGTGGGATACACAGCCAACCCGGCGGTAAACCCTGTGACCAAGGAAAATCTCTCAAAGATCTGGCGTAACTTTTCAATATCCACCAGATCCTTAATTGAATACCTGCCATAAACTAGGCTGGCGCCATTCCTTTTTATTTTTTCTTTGCTTCTCATCTAACTGTTCCGCCTACAAGGTCTTTTTATTAGCCTCCGGCTTTAAATAAAGCGTTGAGCTTCTCTTCTCAACATTGCGCAATATTGGCCTTTGAGGATTAACTCCTTTTTAAGACAAGCATCTTCGCGTTAATCGTTTTCTAATATGGACAATAGCGACTACATTCCAGAAATTCAATCAGGGAAAGCACTGATTTATAGTAAGGGAATCCCTGATTTAATGAATAGGGGTAAATTAATGAATCGCAACAACCGTTATTGCTCATTGGGTACGCGCTAGGAAATTAGAGGAATGATAGATATCTTAAGCGGTTGCTTAGGATGGCTTGGTGTAAAAGGGAAGGAGGGCGGTGAAGAGCGCTATCTGCTATGATCCGACACTTACCACATAGCCAAAAACCTTCCATATTCAAACCATATCCAGCCTTCTTGGCCTGATGGCCCCTGCCGTTTCCGCCGGTAACCTGGCGTTCCCCTATCACCGCCATCTGAAATCTTTCCCCCCACAAGTGCCCGCGTAAGATATGTAGATCATATCTACAGTTTTTGGGCGCTTGGCGATAAGTTTCTGGTCTGGCAAGCGACGCGCACATTCACCCTGTTGGAATTGCCTATAAATCGGTTGACCAAGTTTTATAGCCAGAGCTTCCT
>JBGOZL010000473.1:0-2551 GCA_041480185.1 Anaerolineae bacterium | reverse complement strand
TGGTGAACCACCCGGTGACGTTGAACTGAATGGCGCCAAGGAAAAGCTGGGTTGGCCGTTGGAACCGCGCTTCCTAATTCCTGAAGATGTTCGTCTTCATTTCCATCAAGCAATTGAAAAAGGTCGTAAATGGGAAGAAGATTGGAAATCCGAAATGGATGCGTTCCGGGCTGTGGAACCAGAAAAAGCAGTCGAGCTGGAACGCCGTCTGCGCGGCGACCTGCCAAAAGACTGGGAATCCATTATTCCGATCTTTCCTACGGACGAGAAAGGGATGGGAACGCGCGTGGCCTCAGGGAAAGTTATTAATGCCCTGGCGCTGAGAATTCCAGAACTCATTGGGGGATCCGCCGATCTTGCTCCTTCGACCAAAACCTGGATTGAAGACGTCCCTGCGTTCGAGTCAGATACTCCCGGGGGGCGGAATTTCCATTTTGGTGTGCGCGAACATGCGATGGGTGGCGTGGTTAACGGCATGGCCGTACATGGTGGAGTCATTCCGTATGGGGCCACCTTTTTAGCTTTCGCAGATTACATGCGTGAACCCATCCGGCTATCTGCCATTTCGCATTACCCGAGTATCTGGGTATTTACCCATGACAGTGTCGGCGTTGGCGAAGATGGGCCTACTCACCAACCGGTGGAGCACCTGGCGACCCTGCGGGCAATCCCGGGAATGACCGTCATCCGCCCTGCAGATGCCAACGAGACCGCGATCGCCTGGAAAGTAGCCATTGGACGCAGGCACCAACCGACGCTGATGGCATTGACGCGGCAAAATGTTCCAACCCTCGACCGGTCCCTTTTTGCTCCTGCAGATGGCCTGGCGAAAGGTGCGTATGTTTTAGCGGACCTTGGCGACGGTGACCCGGAGATAATTTTGATGGCGTCCGGTTCGGAAGTAAGCCTGATCGTCGAGGCGGGATTACGGATGGCCGCGGAAGCTGTATCGGTACGACTGGTCTCTTTTCCCTCCTGGGAGTTGTTTGCCGAGCAGGAGCCAGCATATCGTGAGATCGTTTTACCGACGATGATAAAAGCCCGCCTAGTTGTGGAAGCGGGGGTGTCAATGGGCTGGGAGCGTTGGGTGGGGGAGAAGGGAGAAATACTAGGAATCAACCGGTTTGGTGCATCTGCTCCTGCTGAGGTTGTATTCCGTGAACTAGGTTTTACAATCGGAAATATTGTTAATCGAGGGTTACGCCTGGTTAGACGATGAATTGCGCGTAGCCATTTACGCTATTTGCAGTTTTAATTTAGGTATTAATAACTTATGATGGAAAGAAGAAATTTTGTATTTTATATTAATCTTATTGGCTTAATTGGTGAATTGGTACGGAGGAGATGAATGATCGAGACAAAAAAGAAAACAAGTCAGCGTTCGAAAACGGTTTTATCGGCGTTAGCAACGAAAAACCGAAAGTCGAAAGCAAGCGAACCCACGGCTAGAAAAATTAAACATTCACAACAGCCGGGCGAAAAAGCAATCCAACAGGAATTAAGACAGTGCAAACTCGAGCTGGAGCGGACCCAGCGAACATTAAAGCAAACAATTAACAAATTTAATAAAGCAGAAGAAATCCAAGCGCAGAGCAGCATGATTTTAGAAGAAGTAATCTCATGTGCGGGGGGACCGGTCTTTTCAGTAGATAAAAATTATTGTTATACAAGCTTTAATAAAAATCACGCCGATACCATGAAAGAACTTTATGGCGCGAATATCGAAATTGGTCATAACCTTCTTGAATATCATACCAATCCAGATGATCGTCGTTATGCCAAGAAGTATTTAGATCAAGCGCTAAAAGGTAAGACAGTTTTTATCGAATCATATGCTGGGAATGAAGCACAATCAAGACGATATTATGAAATAGCCCATTATCCTTTTAGAGGCCAAAACAACAAGGTGAAGGGTGTGACCATTTATGCCAGGGACATCACTGAACTCAAAATCCGGGAAGAAGAAAATCTACGAATTAGCCGGACTCTTAAAACCCTGAGCAATAGTAACCAGGCAATGATGCACGCGACGAACGAAACTGAGTATATGGAGGAAGTGTGCCGGAATATCGAAAATGATTGCGGCTACGCCATGGTATGGATCGGGCTGGCCGAAAACGATAAGAAAAAATCGGTGCGGCCAGTAATCAGTGCCGGGTTTGAAAATGGCTATCTAGAAAATGCGAAGATCTCGTGGGCAGATAACAAACGCGGTCGCGGTCCGACAGGAACGGCCATCCGGACAGGAAATGCAAGCCTGTGCAGGAATATGCTAACCGATCCAAAGTTTATACCCTGGCGAGAGGAGGCAATAAAGCATGGTTATGCCTCGTCCATCGCACTGCCGTTGAATGCAGGAGACAAACCATTTGGGGCGTTAACAATCTATTCAAAAATGCCTGATGCCTTCGCAAAGGATGAAGTGAAACTCCTCGCTGAATTGGCTAGTGACCTCGCATATGGGATAACTGCGTTCAAGCTGCGCGCTGAACAAATAAAGACGGAAAAAGCGCTTAGAGAGAGCGGAGAACAATTAATGCACGCAAACGAG
>JBGOZL010000472.1:0-2572 GCA_041480185.1 Anaerolineae bacterium | reverse complement strand
TCTCCGAGAGTTGCTTGTCCAGTCCCTGCATGTCTGTTGCCCCGGATGCATGATATTGTCGGAAAATCGTCAGAATCTCATTAAATTTCTGAATCATGTTCTCCAGGATCTGCTTTCGATTCAGCAGCTCATCCGGGCCGGGTATGCGCATCCAGCCGGGCGCATAGACAAACGGGAGCAGCAGTGGATCCTCCCCCTCAGGGGGCATAAGCGCTAACTTAATATGGTGGTGAGACAGCATGTTTTCTCCAAAGATTCGGTTTGCCGTACACGTGCACGAGGCGACTCCCGTAACTTCGTTGAGATGTCATGCCAATTTCGGAGGCATGAACCCAGATGAAGCCTTGGGTTTACTGCGCAATTAAGAAGGTGAAGCATCAATGAGTTCTCCCTCCAAAGACAACGGGATTTCCGACAACTCCGGTGAAAGCGGGTACCCCCAGGGGGAAAACCTTTCACCCGCTGCGATGAGCGCCTCCATGAGAAAGGCTACCAGTAACTTGCCGTGGAGCCACGCCTTGGCCCCTTCAATACCGGTTTTCCTTAAGTGGCCCAATCCAATGATCGATTTCAACCGTTTAAATGCAATTTCGATTTGCCAACGCCCTCGATACATTTCCAGCGCCATTGTTGCACTGAAGGTTCGAGGGAGTGTCGTAAACACAAAGATGTATTCCGCCGCTTCGAGGGTTTCCGGTTTCACCGCACCACCTTTTCTGCCGTTTTCCTGGAGTGCTTTGCGACGGGCTTTCTCGGCCGCTTCCTTACTCTTTTTCAAGGCACATACTCTGCCGGCAAGAGATACGTCTTCGTACGGTACCCGCACGTCCCAGTCTCCCAGTTGGGTTTTCTTGAGCGTCCTTAAATGGTCCAGCAGACGGAACGGAGACCCGTCTTTATTTATGAGGGGAAGGTTCGTCAGATTGATCCTCACGAGCACCTGTCCCCCTCCTTGGACCACATGCCGTACGTCTGCCCGACGCCCAAAATTGCGATCCCCTATAAACAAATCTCCCGGATGGACACTGAACTGCCGGAAGGACTCTCCTATCTTAGGACTTGTGACATACACCTCGTCACATTGTAGGGAGGGCAGCCCGATTGCATAATGAATGCGCCAGGTGGAACCGGTGGCGCCCGGTTCCTGGATGGTGGAGCCGTCGATGACCCGAATCTGTAATCCTTTACCAAAAATGACAGCAGGCTGTTTCTCTACCCATTGTTCCATAAACACCTACCGTCATCCAGCGAAACCACTCTCCAGAGGCCCTGAGGCGCTTGAGCAAGGCTACATCGGAGATGGATGCGATATTTCCCTGCTTCGCTCTCACCACGGTCTCTCTCAGGGAGCACCCACCTGCGAGATGGATCAACAAGGTTCGGAGCAAACCTTCCGCGCTCTCGAACTTACGACAACGTTTAAGCGCGCCCAATCTCCTTGCTCCAGCCTGCCATCCGGTCGGTAGAAACTTTGTCAGCACTTGCCAATCATCCTCATCGTCCAGCCATTGCAAGTTTTCCATTGTCACCCCCATTGGTGACAACTATATCAAATCCTACCCCCTCAAGTCAATACTTAAGTTAGCGCTTATGCCCTTGTCAAGGGCTGCCCTCTAATGGGTGACCCCTCTGCCCCCTACGTGGGTATCTACTCGCTTTATGTGCATCAAAACCTTAGCTATAAAATCTCTCATCGTCTGCTGTTCTTGGCAAATGTCTTTCATGCTCGTTGGACACCCCTTCCATTCCTCTTTCGTGACAGGCACACGTCCCCCACAACGCAAACCAGCCTTCCGCCCGGAACCAGAACGCGCAGGCAATGGCGCCAAACCTTATCCAATTCATCGTGAAATTTCTCGTAATCCGAAATAAGTCCTAGCTGGTTCTTGTGCGCCGGATATTCTTTCAGCGTCCAGTAGGGCGGCGAGGTCACAACCAAATGGACAGATTCATCCGGAATCCAGCTTAACTCGCGGGCGTCGCCGCATCGCAGCGTCTGCATGGTCTTCTTGGTTTTTACAACAGATTCAATCATCGGCCCGATGATAGGAGAGTTTTCAACCCAAGTCTAGGCATGAATCCCTGCCCAAGTTAATCACGAAAGTATTGCTATGTGCTTCCGATGATTTTCCTCCTTGTTTGCGGGTCACGGTGCCATCCCCGAGGGGTTCTTCCTTCGACCGCACACTGCGTTTCTTCTTCACCCCTCAACTGTCCACAGGCCTGTGAAATTGAATAATACTTGACTAGGGTGCTAACATTTTATATGAGAGAAAATACGAGCAACACCCAACCAGCACCATCCAGCGGCGAGCCCATCCTTCCAGACTCCGCCGCCCTCACCCTCACCAACCATTCAACCGTCAACCCATCGCCCCTGCAGGCCCCGGCCCCGGCGGCCGTGCCAGCCGCAGGCCACCACACGCAACGCCCAGACGCGCTCCTCCTACGCACCGCCGAGTTCGTCGAGCGCATCGAAGCCCGGATCGACCCGCTCGGCACCCAGCGCCGCCGCATGGCCGAGGCCGCCAGGACCCATAAGCCCTGGAAGCCCAGCCGCTTGAACGCGATG
>JBGOZL010000471.1:0-2575 GCA_041480185.1 Anaerolineae bacterium | reverse complement strand
TAATTCTTCGGCTGAGTCTTCCACGATGAAGGCAGCTGCAGCCGTTTCTTCAGGAGCAGCAGCTTCTGTTTCCGGCTCAAAACCAGGCGCAGGCGCGGGGATCGACTCTGATCCAGGTGCAGTCGGTTCTGTTACCGATTCTGCGGTTTCAGCTGGAGAAACTGCCTCTGGTTCCGGTCCGGCAGACTCAGTAATTTCAGTTGAGTCTGCTTCAGGGCAGTTGGGACACGGAGCAGAACCGGTAGTACCATTTTTAGGAAACCGTTGGACCATTATCGGTGTACGAAGCAGAGGCTGGTTCTGTCGTTCAAATCCGGTAAACGCAGCCACACGGCTGAAATCAAACCCAATACGGGGTTCCGCAAAGGTCCCGGTCAGCGTATCAAGCTGCCACTGCCTCAATGTAGTTTGATCAAGCGGGTTCGTCTCCTGGCGCTGCAATGAAACCGTTTCCTTTGCCGCTGCCGGCGTCGCATTCGCCCTTTGCGGTGGAGCGAAAGTAAGCTCACTCACTCCAGGCCTCTTGCTCCAACGGACGAATCAACAAATGAAACACACCCCGGTTCTGAGTAATCAGCTCTTTGGTGCAGGAAAAATTCCGGAGACAGATGATCAGATCCGCCAGGATCCCGGCGGTTTCGATTCTCATTATTTCCTTATTAGAGGAAAAAGCATAGTGATCGATAATGGCTTCCGGCTGCTTGATTTTCCCGGCTGATATTTGAATGCCAAGAGAAGTCGTACACATTGGGATGACCGCGGGGTCGGCATTCTCCTGGGAATAAGTCGTCCGTTCGGCCGCCATGCCGGAAATCTGCTCGATAGCCTCGGCGATTTCCTTGACGTGACGGGGATTGAGAATTTTATGCCTGGCTGTTCGACGATAATGCCGGGAAATGGCAACAGCGATCATGATCGATGCGATCGCGGCAGTGGCGATTATGTGCCACAGGTGAAATGTGAGTACTCCGGTCAGCTCTCCCCATACAACGGCCCCCATTAAAATTACCGAAATCCACTGGCCTTCGGAAAATCCCCAATGGTAACGTCGCTCGGGATCACCGCGGAAAAATTCCAACAGGAATCGCCCGGCATCATAATTGATCACGTACCAGGCCAGGGCCTCTCCGGCTGGATATTTTCCCAGGACCAGGATGGTTCCGACTATGACCAGGAAAAGGACCCAGAGGGATTCCACCACCTGGATGGGGAACAGGCGTATGCCCACATAATAACGGGTAAAACCGGCGTCCGCATGTTCTTTGCGATAGCAAACGCCCCATTTGTGCGGCCTGCCGTGGCAGCAGCCCACCATCAGGCAGCCCACGCGGCCGAAGGCCAGAAAAGTGCCGATGCCCAGGATGGTCAAATCCAGGTATGGCAATAGCGGTTGAGCGAGCAACTTTATAAAGAGCCCGGACATGATCATGATGGCGATCTCATGGTGATAGTAAATAATCTGTTCCTCGCCGGTGATGATCTTGGTTATCATCACCAGTCCCAAGAAAGTCAGCATGGCAGTCCCGGACAAGCCCACCATCGTCCAAAGGGACAATCCCCTGCAGGCTGCCAGGACCATGCCCAACAGGATACCCAGCATCAGGCCGGTATATCCACAGACTTGATAAGCGGACCAAGACCTGCGAAGCATATGCACTTCCGGGCTAACCAAGTTATCCAGATAGTTATTAAACCGCTTCATATATTTACTCCACTCTGATTCCATTACCTCATATTCCCTGCTTTCCTGTTCATCGCCTACTCCTTGATTCGCAGCACATGTTGAACGTAGCCATTCTCACTAATGAACCACCGATATCCCAATGAGCAATAAGTCAGCACCACGGATGGTCTGGCATCGAGAAATATTGCGGAGTAATAAGATGCGGGGTTTATGAAATCGGGATTACCAAGTTCCCGACAAACCTCGGCCAAGGATTTACCAATCCAGCGATCTTCAATTTCTTTTTTATCTTGATTCATCTTATCTTCTCTTTCTCATGTTTCTGAAGATTCTATTTTTTCTAATATTCATTATCTACGCCCCGGTTCGGGTGTTGCAGGTATTGGGAAATATAGTGAAGTCCAACTGCCGTTTTCGTAGTATTTGCCGATGTTGGTTTCTGCATTGTGAATGTAGTTCCATTTGTGCCAGTCCCAATCCCCATCGTAAACGACGGGATTGCCAGTGCGCCAGGGGTCAAGAATCTTTCCGCATTCTCGGACTGGTCCTTCGCTGCTTTCCGCTGATCCCAGGCTGGCGAAGATGTAGTTGTGCTCAAGCGATTTAGTGCCAGCGCCAGAAGTTACTATACCAACCCATGGCAATTTCCAGCAATTTAAGTTTAACTTCTTGAATTCTTTTGTTAGCAGATCTGCCCATTGGTAACATAGCCAACCCCAATGTATGTCCCCCCTGTTTGGAAGATCCGGACGTCTGATGGCGTTTACCCGCATGACAAAGGTATCAGCGATGGTTTTGGCTTCTTTTTTACATGTATTTGCGTCACAACTGCTTCGACTCAAGCATTTTTTCTGGTCACAGAGTGACGCCAGTTTATTTGTCTGCGTCGTG
>JBGOZL010000470.1:0-2596 GCA_041480185.1 Anaerolineae bacterium | reverse complement strand
ATCTGAGGTTGGTCGGCAAGAAGGAAAATGGCGGCACCGACCCCTTCAAAGCCACTCATTAATCCTTTGTCTTCAAGGGAATAGTCCCGAGAGAATGCCCGAGTCAGGGATCGCAGCCCAGTCTGGATGGAAGTGCTTTGACCTTTTTGCCAATCGTGATTCCGGACAATGATCACATCCAGATCTATCAGTGCATGTTCCACCTGTTCAGCGTTCGCACCGGTCACAACCACCACCGGCGAAAGGCCTGCGTTGAGGGCGGTTTCCGCCGTGGCGCGGACGAAAGGTTTACCTCGCCAGTCCAATAATTGTTTGGGATGACCGAAACGGGTTGATCCTCCGCCAGCCAGGATGATCCCGGCAACCGGCTCGTAAACCGCGTGAATGGAAGATTGCTGATTGGAGAGTGGTGGTGAGGGATTGAGTGAGGCCGTAACAATAGCATGATAGCTGGGCAGTAATTGTGCTGCGATCATTTTCGATTGTGCTTGCAAGGCAGGTGTATCGGCTTGATTGAGCAGCGCTACTCGCCGCGCCCCCGGTGGGATATTCTTCAATCCGCCATAAGGGTCAATCAAAACGCGGGCGAGGGCCTCAGGAGTAATGAGTTCACCCAGGTTCAGACCGCCTAGTCGGGCATAAATTTCCGGATGATGGACAAACTCAGTTGTCAGTGGTTTCCCCAATCCAGTCAGGCCTGCGACCACCAGGACAATTTCGACAAACTCCGGAATTACAGGTTCGTATTCACCGGGTGCTTTCAACGGTCTTTGTCGGGAACCATCCGCTTCGATAAGCAAGGGCAGTTGGTGCCGAATACCCACTTCGCGTAGCCGGGATAATACTTCATGGTTCAAGCCTCTGGTCCGATCCCCTTCCCTTGGACCAGTAATCAGCATCACCCCACGCAGATCCTTTTCGAAATCTGACAAATCACCCGATTTTTCCACCATCAAATGGGAATCGGCCATTTTGACTTGGTCAACATGCAGGTGAGTGGTGGCAGTCACAATGACAGCCCCTTCACGCAGGGTCAGCTCACGCGCCAGCTGGAAGAGAGCGGTGGTCTTTCCACCTGCGCCGGCAAGAGCGAGGCAGGCTGAGTTTGAGACACGGAATGCCTGGGATAAATTCATTGTTTTTCGAGCAGGACCCCAAGTCGGCAAATGGAATTGGTTCCCGTATTTTTGGAACCCGGGAATCATATCCACAGTTGGGAGCGGACTTCCACCTTTGAAAGGATAGCCTCCAGAACACCTCCACCAATGGACAAGGCTTTATCTGAGACCAACTGGCAGAGACGAGGATCGTCCCGGGGGTCAATATCGCCGATTTTCAGGCCGCGGGTAACCGCGAGCCCGGGATGGAGCAGTCCCCGAACAATTCCCGCCAGGGGTGAGGTAAGCTCCATTCCAGCAATTTCAGCAATGAGTTGCCCCACTTCGACATGATCCCCGATGTTAAGATGGGTTTTAAGTTCCCCATCCTCAGGTGCACGCAGGACGCGCCTCGGGTCGCCGTTGGGTTGACCGGTATCCGGATCAGGACCACCACGCCAGAAGACGCGCCCGAGGGTGTGCCCGCGGCGGGTTTCGATCACAGCCTGGCAGTTTACGCCAGCCTCGAAACCCGGACCGAGACCGACATACAAAAGGGGAGAGTACCCGATGGGTTCAGGCGGATGTTTGGTCATCCGCCCGTCCACAATGACGGCAGGGTGTAGCAGCTTGGCGGATGCGCAGCTGGGGTCTACAAGCACCGGTACCTCTTGTTTACCGAGGATGCCGAGAACGCGCAGGGAATCGCTCGGATCCTTCACACATCGGGCGGTAAGTCCTTCGACGCTGACTTCACCTGAGTAGACTGCCTCGGCAAATGAGACTGTGCGCCGTACTGCCAGGGGTTGGAGCAACTCTGTAACAACCACTCGCAGGCCGGAACGTAAGAGGCGCATGGCAACCCCGGTAGCTAGGTCACCACCGCCGCGGACTAGGATGAGGGATGGCATGGGGTTATTAAACCACAATTGTGGTTTCTTGGATAAAGGCCTGGATTTTTGACTACAAAAATCGGTTTGTCTATATTGGAATCTGACGACCTTTCCGTCCCTTGAATTGAGTGAGGTGGGAAAAGCCCGCCAGGCGGATGGCTTTCAGGGCTGCATCGAGGTGCAGACCGACCTGGTCGACTGCATGGGCGTCAGAGCCGAGGGTGAGGCGTTCGCCGCCCATCCCGGCATACCATTTCAAGATAATCGGATCAGGCATCAGGTTTTGCGAGGCTTTACGCAAACCACCAGCGTTGACCTCCAGGGTCAGGTTGCGGCTAATGACCATGTGCAGGATATGGCGGATTTGGGTTTCATAACGGGTCGGGTCATACCCAAAGATGGGTTTCCCGGTGCGAACGGGGATATCGAGGTGCGCAACAATGTCCAGGTCAGCATTCTGGAGCATCCGTTCCACTTCGGTGAAATATGCCCGGTATACTTCGTCAGCAGTTTGGGTGCGGAAAGTGGTTTCGTCGAAAACAAAATTTTTGCCAACGAAATGCACCGAACCGAAAACGTAATCAAAGGGAGCACGTGTCAGAATTT
>JBGOZL010000469.1:0-2598 GCA_041480185.1 Anaerolineae bacterium | reverse complement strand
TCACCGAGGAGTGCATCCTTGGTATCGCGCATAATGCGCTGGATTATTCGGCTGCGAAGGCTGGCCATAGATCTCCTAGAATAGGAATGGGAAGAAAGATCGGGTTTTCCTTTTGTATGCCTGGAATCCCGGCAGGGCCGCAAGTACCTTATCCTTGCGAACCATATTCGGAATCCAGAAGGTTAAAATAAATGCTGAAAGCGGCAAGAAGGCAAGCCAAGACATTGGTAAAAGGGCGAAGGCTGTGTAAATCAAGAATTCTCCAAAGTAATTGATATTGCGCGATAACCTAAATAGGCCATCGGTGATAAGTACGCCGGGATGCATTTTAAGTGAAATGAACTTCTGCATATCAGCTGCGAAGACGAAGAAAATGCCGAAAGCATTCAAGCTGACCGCGATTGCCAGAAGCCAGGGAGGAGCCATTACACCTTTCCAGGTGATCAACCAGGCTGGGATCCAGTAGAGTACCAGGGAAAACCAGGAAACCAATCCGAACCAAACGGTGGTCTTTCGTTCCCATGAAGCGTCGGGAAAGATGTTGCTTTTCATCACCCAGAGCAAGCCATACGTTCCATGCATCGCCAGGTAAATCCACGCCGTGGGATTTTGCCATTGGTGATAGATCGCAATCAAGCCAAGGATAACCCCGAATGTGATTACTTTGTTGCTATCGATAAAGTACTTGAGTTTCATAGACCCAACCTCTGGTTTTTGGAATATGTAAGAGAATATTCAGAAGCATCGTTAGTTGTAATATGGGCGCAGTTCACGTAACAATGATGGGAGCAGGCGTTGGTAACCAATATCATTTTCAGAGACGTCTAGCTGGATAAGATGATCGGGAGAAATTGTGGACAGCCAAATATCGAGGAAAGCAGCGAGTTTGAGGATGTCTTCAGGATCAGCAAGGTTAATCCGCTTTCGATTGGCGAGACGACGGAGAATAACCTCGGGGCTGGCGGTCAGATTGATAATTAAATCAGGTGGAGGCAAGTAGGCACGAATTAATTCATAAAAACGCTTGCAAAGCTTAAACTCTGCATTCGTCAACCAAGCACGAGAATGGAATAGATGGGTGAAGCCGTGATAATCCAGGTCCAGTCCCCCATCCAGTAAGCCAGTTTGCGCCGACTGTCGCAGGAGGTGCTCCTGTTCGGCGCGTAGCAGGAGGTAATCCATTTGGTTTGGCAGGGCGAAATTTGGATTTGCCTTACAAACTCGCTGGAAGGGTCGTTCCTTATGTTGTTCCAACCCAGAATTAAAAGGTCCTTGTTTACATAAGGCCCGTACAAGTGCAGTTTTCCCTACGCCTGTGGTGCCAACGACTGCGATAATCTTACCCATTTCAAGGCACCAGCTTGTCATCCCTGAGATTTTCGCGATGCTATAAGGGACGCTTTGATCTGCTCTATATGGGAGTTGGTGTGAGATTCAAGTTCGAGCACTTGGACCGCATTCAGAAAGTAACTGGCCTTGCGTTCAACGAAGGATTTCGGAAGGGCAGCCAAAAAAGCCACCATTTCGATAGACAGGCGCTTTAATTCATCCAACATATTCCTGAAGGTGCCATATGCCAATACAGTGGCGTGGATGTGTCCGGGCAGGTTGCCTCCCCAATCGTCAGCCAGTCGTTCATATCCGCCCACAGCGTCATCCAGGTTGGAAATCCAACCGCGCTCTGTCTGTATAAGGTGAGCCAAGGTCTGCTTGGCACTCCATTCACCGGGAGCTGGCTCATGGTCTGCGTTCGCCTCGCTGACTCCATTGAAACAGGTTTCCAACCGGGTTAGAGTGTCTTTATATTTTAGCTTTACTTGATGAGCTAATTCAACCGGGTCCCACGAGATGTCCGGAACCGGTCGTTTGGATAGTTCCATCATGACAATCATTTTCTTGGGGCCGCGGTAAAAGACGACTTCAACTTTATCTCCTCCCTTCTTACCCTGGAGGGCGGCTACAAAACTCCCATAATCGTTTGTAACAAGTTTCTTATCCAATTCGACAATAACATCGTCTTTACAAAGGCCAGCGGCAGACGCACCCATGCCCGATCGCACTTCGTCCAGGCGAACTCCTTGGGTGACAGGCACTCGCAATGTCTTGGCTATATCCGGGTTGAAATCGCTGATGTTGATCCCCAGCATCGGGCGATCGAATGTACGCCGGTCAAGACCGGTCTCGAGGACAGAGGCAAGGTTGGGGAGCGTGGAATCCCATTCGGCTTTGAAACCATCAGCGCGGTGTTTCCATTCGTCGCCATCCGGGACGATATGGTCGAGCGTTACCAATGTTCCGCCATCCCTGGGAGATAATATGACAGTAACATCAGTAGCGCAGGGTTCAAAACGGGCAAACCACTTGAATTTTACGGATTTATTTTCTTCAAGGGCAATATATTCCCCTGCAGAATAAAAATCTCCATGCCACCAAAGGTACATTCGCCCTCCGGGGCGAGGGGCAACAGTGGCAAAGTCGCACAACCATTCGTGCAACGCTTCTGCATGTGTCAGGGCATAATAAACCTGAGCTGGTTGAGCTTTAATATACTTTTCCGATGTAACTGTGGTAGCCATTTTATTCTCCTTCCTCCATAAG
>JBGOZL010000468.1:0-2598 GCA_041480185.1 Anaerolineae bacterium | reverse complement strand
GCCGACTCGAGCGGGAAGGGCACCAGGATCTGCCCCATTGCGCCGGGGAAGTCGGATCCTCCTTTTGGGGTGACGGCGTACTGCCACAGCCCGTTCAGGTTCTGCCACTCGGGGCGGACGAGCTGCGGGCGGGGATACTCGCGCCAGGCGTTTTCGGGCGTGACGTCTTTCGCCCAGCGTGTTACGAGGTTGCCGGAGACAGGTTGCCAGGTCATGGTTGTTCCTTGTTGGGGCGCAGGGTCGGTGCCTCCAGCAGCACTACGATTTCCGTTCTTTCACAAAGAACAACGGGATGGTGGCCACCAGAGTTGCCACGCCGGCCACCTGGAAAATGAGCGGAGTGGGAATGAAGCCCGCCTGCCCGTTGATCACGGCAGGGATGCCGAAGTGCGTCCCCAGCCAGCCGCCGATCAGCGGACCGGGCACCATCGCAAAGGCGACCGTGAAGAGGATGAAATATCCGGCGAACTGGCCGCGCTTGTCTTCGGGATAGAGATCCTTGGTCCAGGCTCCCGTGCTTATCATCCAGGCCGACATACCCGCCAGCCAGACGATGCCGGTCAAGGCCAGTGGCACGACGGTCTTCATCAACGAGAAGAGGATCAAGCCGATCAACTTGAGGCCGATTGCGCCGAAGGCCAGCCACTTTCGCCCGATCCGGTCTGCCAGCACTCCGAAGGGGTAGGCCAAGGCGATCCCGCCAATCAGGATGCTGACGAAGATGAGCAGGGAGGCCTGCAGGGTGGGCAGCTTCAGGTAGTGGTTCAGGTAGATGATCAGGTAGGGGAAGAAGATCTGCTCGGCGATGCCATAGAGCGTCAGGGCGAATAGCAGCAGGAACAGGTCACGGTTGGCGCGCAGGTTGGCTGACTTGAAGGTGTCACCGATCTGGCCCCAGTAGGAGCGGGAGGGCGGGGTCGGGTCGGGCTGCTCACGCACCAGCAGGCCGCCGATCAAACCCAAGACAAAGACCATCCCCCCGATCAGGTAGAAAAAGGTGAAGTAGCCCCAGGCGTCGATGATCAGCCCGGAGGCGCCGTAGACGATCAGGATCGCCACCCAGGTCAGGATCTCCATCACACCAATCACCCGACCGCGGTTTTCCAGGCTGGTCACGTCGGTGACGTAGGCGTTAAGCGAGGCGTCGTTGGCGGTCGAGCCAAAGAAGGTCATGATGCAATCGAACAGGATGGCGATGCCAATTGCCAGCCCGACCGGTCGCAGGTAGGCCGCCGCCGGGAAGGCGGCTGTGAAGATACCCCAGGCCAGGTAGCCGAACAGGATGAAAGGCTTGCGCTTGCCCCAGCGGGTGCGGGTGCGGTCGGAGAGCGTGCCCATCAGCAGGCTCGTCAGGGTGGCGGCAATGGCACTGGCTGCCACCATCCACGAAATGGGTCGTGGATCAGGAGTAATCTTGTCGTACATGAAGGTGTTGAAGTACTGATTCTCGACCCCCCAGGCCAGCTGCCCGGAAAAGCCGAGCAGGATCACGGCCAGCCAGACGCGGCGGGAAAGTTTGAGTCGGGAAGCGTTGGATGTGGTTTCCATATGTGGAGTCCTCTCAGATAGATAGGATGGCTGGAGATAGTACCAAACACGAAGAACACAAAGGATCACAAAGGAGGAAAAATTGATTGACCCATGCAAATTCGTTTCATCGTGCTTTTCTTTGGATGATTTCCTTATTCAGGTCCTGACCCACACGGTCATCTGTGACGGGCCGCGGTTGGCCCACAGGGCGTACGGAATGAATGTCAGCGGGCAGCCGTCGACGGTCGTAGCACGCAGGAGGTGGACACCGCCCAGCAGGTCCGGAGCGGGGTCGACCCGCAGCGAGACCGGGTCCAGGCGGCAGTTGAACAGGTCCACGCCGGGATTATCGACGCTCTCCAGGCAGTAGACCAGTGGGCCGCGTGTTACGGCGACCTTGCCGAGGTGTCCCTTGACCTTAGGGCTGGCGCAGCGGAGTGTAATCGCAAGGTCAAAGGCGATTTCAACCATATCGCCCGCTGACCATGCCCGCCGAATTGGTATAAAGCGCACAGGACGAGGGTCAAAGCCCCCTGCAGCCGGTTCACTCACAGGAGAAGCAGTCGGCACCGCTACCGGTTCCCCATTGACCGTAATCCGGGTCGTGGCGCTCCATGACGGCAGGCGCATCTGCAAGGTGAACTCAGCCCGGTTCCGGGGAGTAAATCTGATGCTGGCGCGCCCTATGTAAGGGAGGCTGGAGTCGAGCAGGACCTCCAAAAAATCGACCGACGTAAGCGTTACCCGGCTGCCAATGTATTGGTGAATCCACAGGTTTTCCCTGTCTACTGAATAGATATACTTGCCCAGGTCCGCCCAGGTACGTGACAGGTTGGATGGGCAGCAGGGGATGTCAAACCAGGCCTGACGGGTGACCCCGCCCCTGCAGGCGAGCGGGTTGTTGTACAGGTAGCCCTCCCCGTCCAGCCCCATGCCAACCGCTGAAGCGTTGTATAGCTGCCATTCGAAAAGGTCACTGTATCTGGCTTTTCCGGTAGTGAGGGCCATTTCCCAGTTCCAGAACATGCCCCCCAGAGCGGCACAGGTCTCAGCATATGCATACTCGGG
>JBGOZL010000467.1:0-2604 GCA_041480185.1 Anaerolineae bacterium | reverse complement strand
GGTGTGACCGCCTGAATCGGCCTCCACGGTTATGTCGTCCGCCATCGGGACTTGTTTGGCGAGTTCGGCCTGCTGCTGTGTGATTCGCCCTTCGCTCACAAGTTGGTTGAGGATGTTCTCCGGAGCTGGTTGCATAAATTTTGTGGCTACTTCGACCCGGGACAATTTGGCAATGACGTGGTTTTCAGTCTGCACCTCGCCCTTGCTGGAAAGACTTAATCCGGCAGCCCGGTAGTACACAATGCTGGGAGTAAGGTCAATAAAGGCTGAAGCCTCCACCACGTGGACGCCTTGCTGGAGATAAATTTCAACCGCGTTTCTTTCCATTGCATCTTCGCTCGGGCTGTGGATAAGATTGGCCGCATATGGACCGTCGGGCAGGGCGGCCTTGATGGCGAGTATGGCAGATTCCAACCTATTGCGCACCAACCCGGCCGCTCCAAATGAACCCAGCAGCCCCGCTTTGCCTAGGGCGACCACCATTTCCACCGAAGCGATCCCATTTGCCATGGAACCTGCATAGTAGGCGCATCGCACCCTGTAAGTCTTCTTGAAACCTGTATCCCCAAGGTCTTCTATGGGCAGGGCCGGGATTCCGGTAATAAAATTACTACCGCCTTGCTCGCGAACTGTGGGTTCGTCACAGACCGCTGAGATGAGACCAATTCTGCCGTCCTGCTCGATCACATAGAGCGGACGGTTGATGTCCATCAAATATGCTCTAATGGCCTGCGATTCAAAGGCAGCTTCGTTTAAGTCCACAGCTCCTGCCGCGGGGATATTTCTAGGGTTAACGATAAACTGCATTGCAGAATTCTTCATCAGGGTCTGGCTCATTGGCTATCCTATTTATCTTCTGTGGCTAGTGCCATATTTCGCACTTCATATATCCTGGATCCGTCTGCCCACAGGCTTGCATCGCCTGAAAATATCTTTGTCGTTCCATGCTGTTCCGTTTTGTGAAAATGGACCTCCACCTGCATCTGCCGGTGATGCTGAAGGACCTGGCCGCGGTAGCTCCAGTTCATTTTCTGCCCAATGACTAAGTCTGCGGACATCGTTGTTTTGGCCTGCTGTCGGATGTAAATTTTCATGGCCTGCATAATTGCTTCTATTCCCAGGGACCCTGGCATCACTGGGTCTTCATGAAAATGACAGGCGTAAAACCAGTCCAGGGGAGAGTTACGTCGGTTTGCATAGATGTATCCTTCCTGGTGGTCACCCGCGCCTTTCTGAATTGCAACTCCGTCCAGCAGGCGGAGTTTTCCATGTGGCAAACCTGTTTCCAGACTAGTTCCCTGGAGGGGGACAAGGTGTCCTTCCAGCCCGGCCTGTTTCAACCAGGGTAGGACGGTTTTTGCGCCGTCCAGCCCAATTTGGGCAGCCATGGCCTCTGCGGAGAAATATCCGAAGGAGGATTTTCCTTCGAAGAAAACCTCCCCGTCGCACACTAATTCAAAGGAGAAATGCTGGATGATGGTGGAGCCATAAAAAATGGTCTTGAGGAGTTCCGCCCGGGCGCACACCGTTTTGCCGCGTGCATCCACCAGCCGGTTGAATGTTGCCTCCCCATCTAGGTTGCGGAAAGAATAATCGACCTCGGGATAACGGAGCGGTGTTCCCAAGTATGCAGATAAGACACCGCATGGCTGAAGCGCCAATTCGATACAGATGGAGATTGGCAGTCGACCGTGCCTATCCTCGTCAAAGTACCAGGCATCTGCGGGAACGTCGTATTCCGCCACGACACCGGAGGTTTGCTCGAATTCATTTTTGCGTCCACGAATGGATAGGATGCGGCTCATCAACAGGAGCTCGCTGTTCGGGATGCGCAGGCTGCGGCGGCCTGTATAGATCGCATACTCCTGTCCGAGGCATTTCACCACGGAGCCGGTTGCAAACTCTTTAAGATCATCCAGACTAAACAACACACGATCAGCGCCAGAGCTGAGCGAGCGGGAAGCATTCACCTGTTGTTCGATGCTGCCTGCCAACTGGCGCAGCCCAGCCTGGCGCAGTTCCAGGAAGCGGTCGTGGATTTGTCCGGTCTCCCGGATGTGTCCATCCCACCATTTCTGGTAATTTGCAAGAATGTCTTCTTGTTTTTGAATTTGCATAAAACTAATCCTGGAATAGCACCTTTAGGTTCACCGGGACCCGATGCGAAACCATCCGTGCCATGAGCCGGAGAATGGAAGAGTGATCGTCCACTCCTTTGCGGTTGATCGAATAGGCTGCGTGCGGCTGGCCCTGCAGGGTATCATTGACCCAGCGGGCACAATTGCTGCCTGCCCCCAATTCGACAAAAATGCGTGCCCCGTCGTTATAAGCAAGTTGAATCAGCCGCGGGAAATCCAGGCAATGGCATAATTCCTGGGCGATCTGCTTTGCGATCATTTGCCGGTCGATTGGCATCGGTTGATAGGTGGCGGCAGAATAAAGGGTCATGCCGGGTTGGTTACTAACCGGAACTGAATGGAGTTCCGTCAGCATTTCATACTCTGATTGGATCGGTTCGCAATGGATGGCGTAATTGAAAGGTGCCTGGAGGCTCTTGCATTTTAATTTGTTGATCACCCTTCGGCATCCGGCTGGATCACCGCC
>JBGOZL010000466.1:0-2613 GCA_041480185.1 Anaerolineae bacterium | reverse complement strand
AGCCCACGGTCTCCCATCACCTGTCCATTCTACGCGAGGCCGGGCTGGTCGAGGTTCGCGAGGAAGGCAAGCAGACTTTCTACAAGCTGAACCAAAAGCGTATCACCGTTTGTTGTGGGCAGTTGTCCGCGAATTTCATCTCGGGGGACGTGCTCATTAAAAATGTATCCTAGTCTCTTTTTTTGGTCGGATATATAGACTTTCGTCTATTTGACAAATTCTAAAACTGGAGGAAGAAATGACCCAAAACCCAACTACCATCCATGAAAGTGTTCGCGAACATTATGCGGAGCAGGCTCGCTCTGGCAGCTCCTGCTGCGGCGGGAATAACGAATTGTATCCTAGCAGCCTTCTCACCAACCTCCCGGACGACGTAACCAATTTCAGCCTGGGATGCGGTAATCCGCTCAGCGTTGCCGCTCTCCAACCCGGCGAAATTGTGCTGGACCTTGGCTCCGGTGGAGGGCTGGATTGTTTCCTGGCTGCCAGGCAGGTCGGTGAATCCGGCCACGTCATCGGCGTTGATATGACTCCCGAAATGCTTGAGCGCGCCCGCCTCGCTGCATCCCGGCTCGCGATTCAAAATGTTGAGTTCCGTGCAGGCTATCTCGAAAAACTTCCTGTCGAATCGTCCACTGTGGATGTGGTCATCTCGAACTGTGTCATCAATCTCTCGCCGGATAAACCACAAGTCTTCCGCGAAGTATTTCGCACTCTGAAACCGGGCGGGCGTGTTGCAGTCTCGGATACCGTCACGGATGGACCACTCCCCGAGAATCTGCGCAAGGACATGGAAGCCTGGGGTGCCTGTATTGCCGGTGCATTGGACGTAAACGAGTACACCACCGGTCTCACCGCGGCGGGTTTCACGGATGTTAAAGTGCAGCCAAAAGGCGACGCCAGCGAAATGATCGAGTCCGCCGCGTTGAAAGGGAAAATCTTCTCCGCCACCATCATGGCCCGGAAGCCTATATAATTGGGAAACTTGGGAATCACTCTACCATGGTTATTCACTGGGAACCCGTGATTGTTCATCCGGATGACGTTGCGAGGATTGCATGATTGATATTAGTTCCATTACGGCAGCACCGAAGATTTTTCCAACCCAAGGCCGTCTCACCTCTCAAAATCGATGGGACCATTTCCTGGCACGCGTCGGCGTCAAGCGCGGCGAACACCGCCTGGAACCGGGGCTGTATGCATTGGGAAACCCCAACCCTGATTCGCCAGTCTTCGTCACGGCGAATTACACCCTCAGCTTTGACGCCTTGCGTTCATCGCTGGATGGATTTGACGCGTACATCCTGGTGCTGGATACCCAGGGGATCAACGTCTGGTGTGCAGCCGGGAAAGGGACCTTTGGCACGCAGGAAATTGTGCGAAGAGTGATTGCCTCCCGCCTCGGTGAGGTCGTCTCCCACCGGAAATTGATCCTGCCCCAGTTGGGCGCTCCCGGCGTGGCTGCCCACGAGGTTAAGAAATTGACGGGCTTCTGGGTCGAGTACGGTCCAGTGCGGGCGGTGGACCTGCCTGAGTACCTTAAAACGCATACAGCCACACGTGAAATGCGCCGGGTTGAATTTCACTTGCGCAATCGCGCCTTGCTGGTCCCCGTGGATGTTGTCCAAACCTTCCTGCCAACCTTGCTGGCCGCACTGGTACTTTTCTTCCTGGGTGGCTGGGTTTCCAGCCTGGCAGCCGTGACGGCTGTCTTCTCCGGGATCGTCCTGTTCCCTATCCTCCTGCCCTGGCTCCCGACCCATAATTTCAGCACCAAGGGGTTCTTCCTGGGCGCACTAGCAGCCCTGCCGTTTGCCGTGTCCCCTTTTTTGCGGCATCCCGGCTGGGTCTGGTGGCATCAGGTTGGGCAGGCTTTGGAATTCCTGCTGGCAATGCCGGCTGTCACGGCTTTCCTGGCGCTTAACTTCACCGGCTCGAGCACCTTCACCTCGCGCAGTGGTGTGAAGCGGGAGATGTTCGCCTTTATCCCGGGCATGGCCTGGACCTTCGGGACTGGGATTCTCCTCGCTATTGTTTTGGTATTTATCCGTTGATTGGAGCTCCTTCATGCTAAACGCCTATGAAGTCAACACCCTGGTCTATGATCCGAACCCTTGCAACGGATGCGGGCTATGCGTGGCAGTTTGCCCCCATGCCGTATTTGAGATGGATGGCCGCAAGGCTGTCCTGGTCCGCTCGTCGGCCTGTATGGAATGTGGTGCCTGCCAGAAGAATTGCATCATGAATGCCATCGCGGTCGAAAGCGGCGTTGGTTGTGCCAGCGCCATGATCCGCGCCGCTCTGACCGGGAAAAAAGAGGCCACCTGCGATTGTGGATAAGCCATTTATCCTATAGCAATTTTCTTTTACAGAAAACGAGTCACGATGAATGACCAAAACCTTGATTTCCAGGAAATCTACGACATCTTTCAGCCGAAGATAAACCGATATCTGACGCGTCTGGTGGGGCAGGGGGAGGCTGAAGACCTGGCGCAGGAAGTCTTTATAAAAGTAAGCAAGGCTCTCGATGATTTTAGGGGTGAATCCAAAATATCCACCTGGATATATCGGATCGCAACCAATACCGCGCTGGATACACTGCGCGGTCCATCT
>JBGOZL010000465.1:0-2615 GCA_041480185.1 Anaerolineae bacterium | reverse complement strand
TGCAAGCCAAATTGAGGGGGCCGGCGCTTTGCCAGTTTTCTTTCTGACCTGGGCTCATCGGAATGGCTGGCCAGATTATGGCTTACAAGACTACCAGACAATGCAATATCAGATCGATAGCGGATATCTGGAAATTGCCAAGGAACTCTCCGTGCCGGTGGCCCCGGTCGAGTATGCCTGGTTACTGGCGCAGGACCAAAATTCTCAACTGAATTTGTGGCAGGAAGATGGGAGTCATCCAAGCGAGCAAGGAACCTACCTGGCAGCCTGTGTATTTTACGCCGTAATATTTCGTCAAAGCCCAAAAGGATTGACCTACCAAGCGGGGCTGACCAAGGAAACGGCAACGTTTTTACAGCAAATTGCGGGGACTACCGTACTAGACAATGCCGCTCAATGGAATTTACACTAAGTGTTTAAAATGACTATTTCAATTCAGTAAAAAAAACGCCCCGAAAAATCCCCGGAGCGGTGACCTTTAGCGCTGATATAACCAGTTCAATTCCTTTATAGCACTCTGAAGCTCTGCACTCAAATAATCTTCCCTTACCCGCCATTCCCAATTGCCGCCAAGGCGGGATGGATAATTGAAGCGCGCCTCGGTGCCAAGCGACAGAAAATCCTGCAAGGGAGCGAGGGCAAAGACTGCGGTAGATCTCCAAGCGGCACGAATCAAATCCCAGGAGAAGTCTGAGCCGTCGATTCGAAGATAACGACGAGCAAAATCCTTCTCATACTCCGGAGCAGACTGATACCATCCACAGGCAGTATCGTTGTCGTGAGTGCCGGTGTAAACCACGCAATTCGGGAGGTAAGAGTGGGGCAGAAATGAATTATCCGGACCGGAAAAACCGAACTGTAATACCTTCATCCCGGGCAATCCAAACCGGTCTCGGAGAGCAATCACATCGGGAGTGATCAAGCCCAGGTCTTCTGCAATGATGGGAAGGTCCGCCCCCAAGCTCGATCGGATCGCGTTGAAAAAGTTCGCACCCGGACCAGAAACCCACCGCCCGACCTTTGCGGTGAGATTCCCGGCAGGGATTTCCCAATAACCGGCAAAGCCGCGGAAATGGTCGATGCGGAGAATATCCACAATCTTAAGAGTGACACGCAAGCGTTCTAGCCACCATTTATATCCGGAAGATTTATGAATTTCCCATCGATAAATGGGATTGCCCCACAACTGCCCAGTGGGAGAGAAATAATCGGGGGGAACGCCCGCCACCACCGTTGGTTTCAGATCCGAGTCAAGAAAGAACAACTCCGGATGGGACCAAATATCCGCGGAGTCGTTTGCCACAAAGATGGGAATGTCACCAATTATGGATAATCCATTCTGGTGGGCATAATCACGCAACGCGCACCATTGGCGGAAGAACATAAACTGGTAAAAATTGTAGCGGGCAATGGATGATGCCAAGGTTTTGCGGACTTTGATCAACTCAGACTGATCGCGATGGCGCAACGGCTCCGGCCAACCGTCCCAAGAACCACCCCCGTTGGCTTCTTTAATTGCCATAAACAAGGCATAATCGTCCAGCCAAAATGAGTTTCCAGCATAGAAAGAATCGAAACTAGCCTGGAGAGAACCCGAAAGGTCGGAAGAAGGGGAGGATGGTTTCTCCCGAGGAAGTCCTCCTGAACTGGTTGAAGGTGAAGACGCGAGGTCCAATGTAAACCGTGAGAAAGCCCGTTCGAGTAAATCCATTTTCCAGGGGATTAGGGCTCCAAAATCCACCTTGACCGGGTCAAACTCCTGATTCCCTATGAGATCATCCGAGACGAGCAAGTTATCCCGCACCAGAAATTCCAGGCTGATAAGATAGGGGTTTCCCGCAAAAGCTGAAAAACACTGGTAAGGAGAATCGCCATAACCCGTGGGACCGAGCGGCAATACCTGCCAGAGTTTACAGCCGGAACCGGCCAACCAGTCCACCCACCGGTAGGCAGCCGGACCAAGATCGCCGATGCCATAAGGACCCGGGATGGAAGTGGGATGAAGCAGAATCCCAGAGGCTCGTTCAAATTTCATAGGGTTGTCTTTTTGTCTCCACAAGATCGCCAGATTTTATAAGCATGCTTGAATAATCTGAGGCGTTCACATCGGTTCCAATGGTAGCCCCCGGTTCCACCACCATGCCAGCAGGGATGACACTATTCTTGCCGACCACAGCCAACTGAATATTCGGATTAGCAATGCCGCCACCAACACGCGCATCCTTTTCAACGTGCACATGCTTGTCAATAATAGCACGTTCGATAACGGCTCCGCTTTCTATAACCGTATCAGTCAAAATAATGGATTCGCGCACTACCGCCCCGGGACGGACGACGACCCCTGGCGAGAGCACGCTACTTTCTATGCGTGCGTTTTCCTGGATCGTGCAACCATCCGAGATCATACTGGCATAGATGCTTGCGTTTTGAGGAATCCGAACCGGCGGGCGTTCCTCGGTGCGGGTATGGATAATCCAACTGCGGTCGTAAAGTTTCAAGGGCGGGTTTGGGGAAAGCATATCCATGTGAGCCTGCCAATATGAGAGGATAGTTCCGACATCCATCCAGTACCCGGTAAATGGATAGGCAATCACCCGAAGTTTGCCTTTGACCAG
>JBGOZL010000464.1:0-2621 GCA_041480185.1 Anaerolineae bacterium | reverse complement strand
GGGGCGTCATCAAGAGTACGGAGCCTGGCGCACAGTATGATGACTACTTCGAGTTGTGGACCAACGGGCAGATAATCTATTTTGGCATCGATTCAATGGACCCGGCGGTACAAGCGCAGATCAAGACACTACGCGACAGCGGCAAGATCGTTCATCTCTATGGCACATTATTTAGTAATGTGCCTGACTACAACGGCTCACAGGTCCAAGTGGATCGCATCGAGGTTGAAGGGTAACGATCCATTATTAATATTGGCATGGTTCAAGTTTGAATGGCACCTACAAAATCGTTGTTGCCCCCAACGCGGCCTCGGCTCGGTGAGTATTTTAGTAACCAACTCTGAAGGGCCGGTGTTGCCCAGATGAACTGGAAAAACTATTTTGAAATGCAAGCTAACACGTGAGGTTAATGGGTGGGTGTCCTATCGCCAAGGATCAACTCGCAGCCAGAGACAACGATCAACGAGACAGCCAGCGTGACCAGCCAGGCAATCCCTGTGATCTGTTCCAACTGGCTCGCGCGGATTTCAACTTCCCGCAGCGAGCGCCCCGCCAGGACGAATCCCGGCTGTGCTCCACCGTAAGCGACCACCACCGCGGCAACCCGGACTCCTGGTTCAGGCTGCCAGGTTACCCGATCTTCCCCCTTCTGACGGGTGTAGTCGAAAATTCCGGGTGGCAGGGCGGGGATTACCCCGTGCAAGCGGGCTGACGAAGCCAGTGGCTTGCCTGTGGCGTTGAATATGACCATGAACGGGGCCAGGCTGCTGGATATTTCCACCTGGGCGGCAGGCAGCATAGACTCGAGGCTCCCGCCGGCAGCCAGGACTGCAGCTGCATCTTCGGCCATCTGGATCTGCGGGTCATTCGCTCCCCAGCGCATCGATTGCTGAACTGCCAGGTATATCAGTCCACTCAACAAGGTGGCCACAGCCGCAAGAGAAAGCCAGTAGCGGATGATATTTTTAATTTTCATTTGGGTTTCCTTTGTACCAATATTGATAACCGAAAATTGATTATGCTGCTCATCTCTCAACCCAACAACACCAGCGAATTGCCGCACCTGGAAAGCGCCTTGCGAAATGACAGGGTTTTTTCTTCCTGATGGATCACATTAATGGGAAGTATGAGTATGTATCTCATATGGAAAAAAAGCCCCGGTTTCTTCCAGAAACCGGGGCTCTAAACTTCTGGTTATTCGAGTTTTCCTGTCGTCAGCGCCATTTTGACATCACCAATGGCCCTGGTGATCTGGATCTCGCGCGGGCATGCCAGGGTGCAGTTGAAGATGGTATGGCAGCGGTATACTCCCCACACTTCGTTCAAGATTTTTAGACGTTCGGCGGCGGCTTTGTCACGGCTATCAAAGATAAAACGATGAGCTGCTACGATGGCTGCCGGTCCGACGTATTTTTCATTGCCCCAGAAGGACGGGCAGCCAGTGGTGCAGCAGGCGCACAGGATGCACTTGGTGGTGTCATCGAAGATGGCGCGCTGTCCGATACTTTGGATACGTTCCTTTTCTGGTTCGAGGTCGTCATTAATGAACCAGGGCTTTACAGAACGGTAGTGCTCGAAGAATGGCTCCATGTCCACGATCAGGTCCTTGATCACGCGCAGGCCAAGCAACGGTTGGACGGTGATTTTCGCGCCGGTATCGCGGACGAGGGTCTTGCAAGCCAGGCGGTTGAAACCGTTAATTCGCATCGCATCAGAACCGCAGATTCCGTGCGCGCATGAACGGCGGAAGGACAGCGTACCGTCCTGGTACCCCTTCACCTTTTCAAGCAGGTCCAGAACGCGGTCGGTCTCGAGGGCCTCCAGTTTATAGGTCTTGTAGGAGGGTTTCTTATCCTTTTCAGGGTTGTAGCGGAAGAGTTTGATGGTTACTTCCATGTCGCCTCCTAGTAAGTCCGTACCTTTGGCTCGTATTTGGTGATGACGACCGGCTTGTATTTCAGGTCAATCTTTCCATCTTCGAGTACCCAGGCCATGCTGTGCTTGAGCCAGTTCTTATCATCCCGGTCGGGATAGTCCTCGCGGGAATGGCCGCCCCGGCTCTCGGTGCGGGCAATGGCTGAGACCGTGATCGCTTCGGCCAGGTCGAGCAGGTTGCCCAGTTCCCAGACATTGATCAATTCCATGTTGAAGATTTTGCCGGTATCGGTCACAGAGACGTGTTTATAGCGCTCTTTGAGTTCGCGAACCACCGTAAGAGCCTCTTCCATGCCCTTGCCGGAGCGGAAGATCCCCATCTTATCGAACATAACCTTTTTCATCGTTGTCGCGATATCAAAAGCGTTATCCTTACCATCGGCCTTGCGAATGCGGTCAAACTGGGAGTTGGCAAATTCTGTCGGGTCTGCAGGCAGGGGTTGGAATGAAGCCGTTTTGGCAAACTCAGCGGCTTTCAGTCCGGCATGTTTTCCGAATACCACCAGATCTAGCAACGAGTTTGTGCCAAGCCGGTTGGCTCCATGGACGGAGACACAGGCGCACTCCCCGGCAGCATACAAGCCGGGAACAGTGGCATTCGTTTCGTCCAGTATGGTTTCACCGTATTTGTTGGTCGGGATGCCGCCCATGGCATAATGCGCAGTCGGCTGGATGGGCATCAATTG
>JBGOZL010000463.1:0-2623 GCA_041480185.1 Anaerolineae bacterium | reverse complement strand
ACCTCGTCCCGGTTTTTGCCCGGTCGCCAGTTGCCCCAGGTCAGCATATGGTGACGGGGTCTGCCCGAAGTATCCGCTCGTCCGGTAATACTCGAACTGGGCGTGATCATCCGTGCTGATCTTGTCCATCTGGGCCATTGCCGGTCCGGTCCAATACGAGTCGAAATCAACGGCAGAACCAAACCCGCCGGGTTTCAGCCAATCTTTTTCGATGATGGGCGTGGGATGCTTGAGGATCGGGCCTGAAGTTACGACTAGATCGCTTTCCATGACCGCCTCTTTGGGACCCTTGGCCGGGAGAATCTCGAATTTATATTTCTTTTTCATTTCTGCAATAAATTTCGCCTGGACTTCCGGCAGGATGTCATAGGCATATACACGCTTGAGCGGGAAAAGATTGGCGAGTGCCTCCAAGTTGGTCCGCCCCTGCACACCACATGCCAGGATCGCAGCCACCTCGCTATTTGGGCGTGCCAGGTACTTTGCAGCCAGTCCGGTGGCTGCACCGGTCCGATAAGCAGTGATCCAGGTACAGTCCATCACGGCGTAAGGAATACCGGTCTCATCTTCATTGAGGATAAGCAGCCCCGTAATATAGGGAAGTCCGCGCTTAAAATTCTCGGGGTAGCCGCTGACCCATTTGATCCCGGCTGAATGCAGCGAGGGGATAAAAGCTGGCATGGCATGGATGAAGGCATCTGGCATGGTGTGGATCCCGGGCTTGGGCGGCATTTCAACCTTCCCTTGCCCTTTTTCCTTGAAGGCCTCTTCGAGAAGTTTCAAAATGGTCGGCATGTCGAGCGCAACTTTTTCGACGTCGGCGCGTGAGAGGTAAAGCATCCGTTGTTCAGCCATTTGAGTTCCTTTCTCTTGAATTTGTGTCTGGGTTTGATTCATCCATACTGACTTAGGGAGGAATAATATCTCTATAATGGGTGTTGCTTAACGATTTTATCAATCAATATACCTCGGGAACAAACCACCGGTATATGGGGGATTACCAGCCGCAGGCTCTCTTCGCAGGTTGCGAAGAGAGCTGTTCGATCCCAAGAAACGATATTGGTGGCGAGATCTGTTAAATCTAAATAGTCAACCTCTATTCCATGCCTAAATAAGATTTTTGGATCATCTTGTTATTCTTGAGTTCTGCAGCGGTATCCTGCAATACGATCTCTCCGGTTTGAAGAACGTAACCACGCACGGCGACACTTAGCGCCATAAGAGCATTTTGCTCTACCAGCAAAATGGTTGTACCCTCTTTGTTTATTTGAATGATCGTATCAAAAATACTCTCCACCAGGACCGGCGCCAGCCCCATGGAAGGTTCATCCATCAGGAGCAACCGAGGATGAGCCATCAGTGCCCGTGCTGTGGCAAGCATCTGTTGTTCCCCGCCGGAAAGCGTACCGCCCACCTGTTTTCGCCGCTCCTTGAGGCGAGGGAACAAAGTAAACACGCGCTCCAAGTCCGCGGCCAATTCCGGTCCCTTCTTGCGGGTGTAGGCTCCCATTTCGAGGTTCTCAGAGACCGTCAGCCGGGCGAAGATTTGCCGTCCCTCCGGCACCATCGACATCCCCTTATGAATAAGATCGTGGGGTTTAGATGGAGCCAGGTCTTCCCCATCGAAGCGGACGCTGCCCTCACGCGGCTTTAACAGCCCGACGATCGTGCGCAGGGTGGTGGACTTGCCGGCCCCATTGGCGCCGATCAAGGTTACGATTTCACCCTTCTCAACGGTTAAAGAGATCCCTTTAAGGGCGTGGATGTTCCCATAATATGAGTGAATATTCTCGACTTCCAGAATAGGCATAATGGTCCTCCGGCTCAGCTTGCTGTGAGGGCCTGGCCAAGGCCGCTCGCCGCGCCTCGCCCAAGATAAGCTTCGACCACGCGTGGGTTCTTTTGGATTTCCTGCGGAGTTCCCTCGGCGATTTTTATTCCAAAATCCAAGACGGTGATCTGCTCAGAAATGCTCATCACCACTCGCATCTGGTGTTCGATGAGCAGGATGGTGATGCCCAGATCATCTCTCAGGCGACGGATAAAATTGACCATATCCTGGGTCTCCCTGGGATTCATCCCGGCAGTTGGTTCATCCAGGAGCAAGAGGGAAGGTTTGCTTGCGAGGGCACGGCCAACTTCCAGGCGGCGTTGCTCACCGTAGGGCAGGTTCTTGGCCAGATAGTCTCCCTTCCCTTTCAAATTGATATAAACGAGCAGCCGGATGGCTTCCTCGACGGCCTCTTTTTCCTCCCGGATGGTGCGCGAATCGCGGAATATTGCTCCCAGCACACCTGATTTCAAATGAGGCTGCATCCCCACCAGGATATTCTCCACCGCGGTCATGTTCTTGAACAAGCGGATGTTCTGGTAGGTACGGGAAATTCCCAAATGTGTCACCCGGTCGGGGGACAGGCCGGTAATATTCCTGCCGTTGAATAGAATCTCCCCTTCCTCGGGGGTGTAAAATCCGGTCACACAATTGAAGAACGTCGTCTTGCCCGCTCCATTGGGGCCGATGATGCTGTAGATTGCATGTTCTTTTACTTCCAGGTCAACCTTGCCTACAGCCTCCAGGCCGCCGAAACGCTTGGTTACCTTTTTCGAAACGAGTATCGCCATT
>JBGOZL010000462.1:0-2631 GCA_041480185.1 Anaerolineae bacterium | reverse complement strand
CTCAAAAACATTTTTCCTGATCATAGAAGCCAGGGGTATATTTCGGAATGGATGAACGAAAATGGTAGATGCAAAAGGAGAATATCTATTTACCGAGGCGCCGAACGAGGTAGATCGGCTGCAATCATGGGCGCATAGTTGGGAACCTGAAACCGAGGAATTGCTTGATCGAATTCAAGTGCAACCAGGCTGGAATACCATCGATATTGGTTGCGGACCTTTGGGTATTATCGACCTACTGAGTCGACGCGTAGGTTCTACCGGCAGGGTGGTGGCATCGGATCTCAATCCAGAAATGCTGTCCGCAGCACGCAATTACACAGAGAAAAAAGGATTAAAAAATGTCGAATTCATAAAGGCCAATGCGTATAAGTCCAATTTACCGCGCGCCTCGTTCGACCTTGTTCATGCCCGCTTTATGTTTGCTCCCTTGGGTCGCGATGAAACCCTGCTCAACGAGATGATTGCTTTAAGCCGACCGGGTGGAATCATCGTAAGCCAGGAGTCGGACGAATCTGGCTATGTTTGCTATCCACCTCAACCGGCTTGGGAGCAGCTCAAACAACTCACGATTGAAGGGTTCACCCGAGGTGGCGGCGATTATAATGCCGGAAGACGAACTTATGGTTTGTTCCTTCGCGCAGGTCTGGAAGATGTGCAAGTAAGAGCTGGTTGCCTGGCACTACCTGCAGGACACCCTTACCGCTTTTGGCCGATCGAATCGGCTCTGGCTTTTCGGCAAAGGTTTTTGGAATGGGGATTAATTAATGAAGGCGAGTTGAACCAATTACTTCAAGAATGCGAGCGCATCGCCCGTGCACCGGACACTTTCCTTACATCCTTTGTTGTCATACAAGTCTGGGGGCGCAAACCGAAACAAGAGTCAGTTAATAAATGATGAATGGGATGATGATCTTGCTAAAACAACCTTTTTTCTACCGGGTCTTCATCTTTATGTTGAACCACGCCTCTTTTGCCTTCCCCATCAAGCGCCTGCGGGAAACGGATTCCCTGCTGGCCTTTTTTCATCCGAAGCCGGCTTATCCTTTCCATGTGATCCTCATGCCGAAAAAAGCCATCCGCGCTTTCTCTGACCTGGAACCTGCCAGCCCATTCCTGGCAGATCTCGTCGCCGCTGCACAGAGTCTGGTCGCAGAGAATCACCTGACATCTTACCGTTTGATCGTCAATGGAGGCGAGGCTCAGGAATTTCCGCACCTGCATTTTCATCTTGTTTCCGGTATTTCGAATGGTGAACGTGGAACGTCTGACCTTTGACTTTCTCTTTTAATCCATGCCTCATCAATCCATAGCCATCCTCGATTTTGGTTCCCAATACGCTCAACTGATCGCCCGCCGGGTACGCGAAGCGCACGTGTATTGCGAACTCTTCCCGTGGGACGCGCCTGTTGAAAAAGTGCTGGCATTGCAGCCCAAAGGCTTCATCCTTTCGGGCGGACCGGCCTCTGTCTACGCCGAGGGAGCGCCGACACTGCCTGGCTATGTCATCGAGTCCGGGCTGCCGGTGTTCGGGATCTGCTACGGGATGCAGTTACTGGTGCATACCCTGGGCGGCAAGGTGGACCCGTCCGCCCGGCGCGAATACGGCCCGGCAGAGATCCAGCCGCTTATTCCCGGCACCATCCTGGAGGCCCTGTCCAGGGTCTGGATGTCGCACGGTGACCGGATCATGGAAATGCCGAAAGGATTCGTTGCACTTGCTAAAAGCGGCAACAGCCCCATCGCGGCGATGGGCGATTTTGAACACAAGTATTTCGCTGTTCAATTCCATCCCGAAGTCCGGCATACGCCCAACGGTGCACAGGTGCTCGAGCATTTTGCAGTGGAGGTGTGCGGCTGTGAGCCGGACTGGACACCGGCGTCCATCATCGAGGAAAGCGTGGGCAGGATCCGCGCCCAGGTGGGAGGAGAACGAGTCCTGGCTGCGGTCAGCGGGGGTGTGGACTCGTCCGTAGCTGCCGCGCTGGTACATAAAGCGATCGGTGACCAGCAGGTGGCTGTATTCGTGGATACCGGTCTGCTCCGCCAGGGGGAACCGGAACAGGTGGTTCGCACCTTCCGCGAACAGATGGGCGCCGAACTGGTGGCGGTGGATGCTTCAGCTGAGTTTTTCGCGGTCCTTGGCGGCATCCTCGATCCTGAAGAGAAGCGGAAGCTTGTCGGCGAGAAATTCATCCGCATTTTCGAACGCGAGGCCAGGAAACTTGGGTCATCTAAATTCCTGGTACAAGGCACGATCTACCCGGATGTGGTCGAGTCCGCTGCCCCGGACCGGGATAAGGCCGCCAGGATCAAGAGCCATCACAACGTGGGCGGACTGCCGGAACATATGGAGATGTCGCTCGTGGAGCCGCTGCGCTACCTTTTCAAGGATGAAGTGCGGGCGGTGGGGGAAGCCCTGGGACTGCCCGAAAGCCTGGTGTGGAGACAGCCCTTCCCGGGTCCGGGGTTAAGCGTGCGCTGCCTGGGTGAGGTGACCCCCGCGCGGGTTGCCTGCCTGCGCCAGGCGGATGCCATCTTCACCCAGGAGCTAGCTGCGGCCGGTCTGCTGGGGAAGGGAGCCGGCACCAGCCAGGCCTTCGCGGTGCTGCTGCCGGTCCGCTCGGTGGG
>JBGOZL010000461.1:0-2637 GCA_041480185.1 Anaerolineae bacterium | reverse complement strand
CCGTGGCCACCGTTTCAAAAGTGTTTTCCAGCTGCCCAACCAAGTGGCCAAGCCCTGATCCAATTTCAAGCAGGCGGGACCCCTGCCTGCCATAGCGACGTGAAAGGATTGCGTAAAAACGGTTCGACCACCAATATTGGCTGAATCTGGAGAAAGAAACGTCCTGGTAGGTGTGGGTGCTGAAATATTTTTCGTCGAAGGACATGATGGCTGTCGTTTTAACAACTTAAGTCGTCCCTACTTCTTCCTGGCAAAATAAAAGGTGAATGTGCCGTCTGGTACCGGATCAGGGGACGCAAATTTTCGGACGAACTTTTCCGTCAAAAAAAGGTTCCATTTTGCCGGGACAATGATCCATTTACCGATGAGTTTCTTCGCCAACAGCGACGGCAAGCCGAAATAATGACCCCATTCTAACACGCGCATGGCAGACGGGGAAAAGTAGTGACACCAATGATCCAGGCTGAATCCAGCCCTTTCCAGGCGATCCTGCCAGACCTGCGGACCGTCTATATGCTGGACCCTTGAGATTTTCCGGAACCACCTGGTATAGCCCTTCCCAAGCAAATGGGAAATGGATAGTTCAGAGAGATAGCGTTCGTTCGGCACGCAAAAGTAAAAAGGCGCGCCTTGCCTGAGCACGCGGGCAGTGTCTGCCAGCACAGCTTCGATGTGCGGGATATGTTCGAGCACCGAGTTACTGAAAGCGCTGGCAAAATATCCGTCTATGAACGGCGATTGCGCCCCGTCCGCCTGGACCAGCAGGCGGTAACAATCCCTCCGCCTGGCTTCATGGATCGGACCTGACCAGGGGTCGAGACCAACGTCAATTCTGCGGTCGAAGGTAAGTGAAGCAAAATGACCATCTCCACAGCCCACATCTAGGGTGGGTGCGGGCAGTTCAACATTTTGATAATAGGTCGCTTCCACTCCCCGGATCAGGGCGCGGAAATAAGGCAGGTCACGCAGATGGAGGGCCAGGTAATCTTTCATCATGCCTCAGACGGGTAATCATCCAACTCCCCTCAAACCAGAAATCTCTCAATATTCATTTAGTCTTCAACAACTTTTTAAACAATTTCGCATATTCGGTTGCAACCGTGTCCGGGTGGTACAGGTGAGCGAGTGCAAGGGTGTCACAATGGTATTGATCCTTCCGATCGAAAATTTCCAAAAGAGCCACACTCAAAGCGGTCTCGTCGCCAATCGGTATCACTTTACCCATGCCATGCATCTGCACCGGGCGGCGGACGCCCGGTAACGCGGACGCCACGCACGGGATATCATTCATCATGGCTTCTATTTGTACCAGTCCAAAAGCTTCGGTGGAGTTCAACGAGGGGACAACCAGGACGTCAAGATTGGGATAGAAAGCGGCGAGCTGCTGCTGGCTGAGGTTGCCGAGGAATTTCCAGCAGCCCAGGTCCTCATATTTCTTGATACGCGGCATCAGCCTGTCAAAGTACACTTGTTCGCCCATCACATTCTGGTACTGTCCGGCGAACAGCACCTGCGCCTGCGGATATTTCGCCAACACAGCTGGCAGCGCATCGAGCAGGACCTCGACCCATTTCTCCGCGGCGAAGCGGGTCACCATCCCGATCACGGGACGCCGCTGGCGGGTCTGATATTTTTCAGCGAATGCTTCACGGGAGCCAGGTTCCGCTGGCGGGAGGATCACAGGCGGGAGCATGGGTGTCAGTTTACGCTGGTAACGGGAGAGGTAGGAGGAGTTGTCAGCATAATCCTGCGTATACGTGACAATATGGTTCGCCGCCAGCGCGGCCAGGTTATTTTGGAATTTAACCACCAGGTTGACCAGGCGGTTGAAGAAACTAGGTGGAAGGAAAAGGTCGCAATGATAGGTCAGGACGACCGGCTTCCCGAAGAGCCGGGCACGAATAGCCACGCCGGGAGCATCGAACTGCGGCAGGTGTAATTGGACCACATCGTGGTTCAGCACAAGTTTCGTCGCCACCAGGCCGAAGGTCGGTGCAATGACTCCTTTGCTTATGCGCATTGCAACCGGGACTCGGATCACGTGCACACCATCCATCATCTCCTCGAGCGGCAGCGTCTGATCGTAGCGGGTGGTCATCACGGTTACCTGGTGACCTTGTTTTGCAAAAGCGCGCGCCAGCCGTTCTGCGTAGATGGTCAGACCGGAGGTATGCGGACGGTAGTAGGTGAGGACGGTCAGTATCCGCATGGTTATTGAGCGTGGTTGTCGGAGGTAATATCGCAGTACAAACCCACGGGAGCACAGTCTATGCACTCCAGCTGTAGCGTGGCGTGGTTGATCCCATATTGATTTGACAGCATCTCGCCCACCGCCACCTGGACTTTGGCTCCCTCGCTGACCGGTACATCGTCGGTAACCAGGTGTGCCGAAAGGGTGCGCAGCGAACGGGTGATGCTCCAGACGTGCAAATCGTGCACTCCGCGTACACCTTCGACAGCCAGCATGTCTCGTCGGAGGTCGTCCATGTCGATGTCGGCGGGAGACGATTCCATCAGGATTTCAAGCGATTCACGCAGGATGCCCCAGGCGTTCCACAGAATCAGGAAACCGATCAGCACGCTGACCAGCGCATCGATCCAGTTAGAACCTGTGAAGCGATTGACAATCCCGGCGAT
>JBGOZL010000460.1:0-2639 GCA_041480185.1 Anaerolineae bacterium | reverse complement strand
TAAACATTTCCCCAAAAAAAGGTACTGTCAAAGTACCGGTGGATACTATTATTTTAAATGACCAGGGCATTGAAGGCGATGCACATGCCGGGTCGTGGCACCGGCAGGTTAGTTTATTGGCCAAAGAGAGTCTTGACAAGATGCAGCCTCAAGTAAACCGGGAGCTTAAATTTGGTGACTTTGCCGAAAATATTACAACCGAAGGATTTCCAATATATCAGATGAAACCTTTAGACAGGCTTATATCCGGGAATCTTATCCTGGAAGTAACACAGATTGGTAAAAAATGCCATGGCAGCAATTGTTCAATTTTTCTGAATGGCCAATTGCTCTATGAGGGGACTGGTTTTTCAACTTCTCATTCATCCAATCGAATTGTTGTCTATGGCAATTATAATAAATCATCCGGTAGTTTCGACAACTTTAAATTCTGGAATCTGGTCGGTTTGGATTTTTGAAACACAACAATCGCCCCCACCGCAATACCGACAAGCAGATAACGACTCCTTCGCTCATGGGCGGCATCTAGCAAGAAGTGGCGCGATAACCCGCAATGACTTCATGGATGGCAACCAGCACCGCCAATTGACCGATTGGATCACGGGACAGCGCGGTTGTTGGAAGCAGCACCATTCTTCTAGGGGATTCGTTGCCAGGGTATTGCATCAGATATTGTTTTGGGGGAATTAGCCATAATAAATATATAAATAAAATTGAATAATCCGATTCACCATCCAATAATACGAAAGACCCTGCATATTTGTCAGGGATTTTGTTACCACCTTTTAATCGCAGGTTAATTTTTCCCTTGACAGCCCTGTTAAAAGGAATATACTTGGTGGGATAGAAAAAATGTTCTATAATGACCACACCTAAATCACAGAAAGGAGTCTCTTATGACAAAACGAAATATCGTTCACATTGAAATCCCTGCTGCCGACCAGGCTAAAGCAGCCAAATTTTATCAGTCCCTGTTCGGCTGGAAGACCACCCGGGACGAGAAGATGAATTACACCATGTGGGAGCCGGCCGAAGGTCCTGGCGGCGGCTTTGCTCCGCTTGGTGAGCAGCAGGGTGGTAGCCAGGTCAAACCCGGTGATATTCTCATTCACGTCGACAGCGAGGATATCGAAGCTGATCTTAAACGGGTGGTCGAACTAGGCGGAAAGGTGGTACGTCCGAAAAGCGAGATCCCTGGGATTGGCTGGTGGGGAGAATTTAAAGATCCTACAGGTAACAGGATTGCCCTATATACCAGCAAGAACCCCGATTACACTAAATAATCCTTGGGAGCAATATCCCAAGGGTTGGATTTCAAAAATTGGTCAATTACCAAAATCCAGGGACGGTCCCTAAGGATTGTCCCTACTTTTTAGGTTGGGGTAAGGGGGGCATGAGATTCATAGCCAGCAATTGACTGCTGATGTCGTGTATATTAAGGATCGTGATCGAACCGGCGTTGATGGTCAGTCGCTGGAAGTTATCCAGTGGCAAGCCAAGATAATGAGCCACTGCCAGTTTAATCGGGTCGGCATGAAAAACAACCGCGATCGTTTCATCTTTTATATGTGTGCTCACGATGACATCCAGGGTGGTAACAACCCGTCTCTGTATTTGGACGAATGTCTCGCCGCCGGGGAATTGAAATTGCGATGGATTCTGCTGGATAATTTTCCAGAGCTTGTTTCGGCGCAGTACTTTCCAGTAACGGCCCTCCCAATCTCCCACATCGCCATCGGTTAAATCCTGCCTGATTTGGATTTCCATTCCCAGAGATTGCGCCAGTGGTTGGGCGGTCTCGATTGCGCGCTCCAGAGGACTGCAATATATGGCTTTGATCGGCAGCTTGCTCAGGCTTTGGGCGAGTAGCGCTGCCTGTTCGTTTCCGCGTTTATTTAAATGGATGCCGGGGATGTGTCCAGGCAGTCTATTTTTTGCCAGGTAATCGTTATCGCCGTGGCGGATCAAGAGGAGTGTTGGCATGTTGCAATCCAGGAGAAAGGGATATCAGGATTGTAACCGATGCCAGAATATATGAAAACCTATCTCTATGAGGGGGCATAAAACCTTACATCTCTTATTTATGCTTTGCTTGCAGCACTAACCAATTTGCGATATACTAGATAATCTATATCAACATATTAAATATGGAGGTGCAGTATGAAGTGGGTTCTCAATATCCTCGGCGTGCTCCTCTTCCTGATGGGCACATTTTGGATTTTACAGGGCACTGGTATCTACGCGGTGGGCATGATGGCGAATCAAATGAAGTATGCTTACGCCGGCATCGTGGTGGATCTGGTCGCGATCGGCTTTTTTTTCATTGCCAACCGGCGGCGGAAAAACCTCCCGCCCTCATCCAGTAATCCGCCTTCATCGTAATACTTATGCGGGTTACCTCCCATTTTTCAGCATAAGCAATGCTGCTTTTCGTCCGATCTCCACTGCAAAATTAGTCCCCCGGTCCCAGGGATACACCTGGCTCATCGAGGCGAAATAAACCCCCTTTACCGGAGTCTCGATGGATGGGATATTTTTGGAATGGTTGACCAGTGGCACAGGTTGTGCGTAAGGGGTGCGGTAAAGCCATGTCTTGCGCACCCAGGCCCGTTCGAATTTTGGATTGAACTTCTTCAGTG
>JBGOZL010000459.1:0-2651 GCA_041480185.1 Anaerolineae bacterium | reverse complement strand
CATGAACACCATCCGACCGCAATTTTTTGAAGTATATGCTAAATTAATATGGAGAAAAAAGAAAGAATAAATAAGAGTGAAAAGTTTTAGAAAACAGAAGTAAACAGATTACTGAAATGGGAGATTTGCATGAACATTGATCCAATACAAATCACTGGCGCGGATTTCGTTGAGAAGATTTCCTGGAAGGGTTTTCCTCTGACTTTTATTGTTCACGCGAGCTCTGCTCCGAATAAGACTACCTTCATTACACCGCCAGAGTTTAAACAGCAAGTAGGTTTTGTGGTTTATCCAGCAGGAGGCGAAGTGAAGCGACATTTGCATCTGCCTCTGGAAAGGCATCTTACAGGAACCTCGGAAGTATTGATTGTTCGCCTGGGACACTGCTTAATGGATATATACAACGATGACCGTGAATTGGTTGCCACGCGTGAACTAATCACTGGCGACGTTATGGTTATGGTAGGAGGTGGTCATGGCTTCCGCATGATAGAGGATACAGTTTTCCTTGAAGTAAAACAGGGACCTTTCATGCCAGTTGAAGAAAAGGAGGAATTCTAGAATGATTCCTGTGAACCAACCTTTGCTAGGTGAACGTGAACTGGAATACGTGACGGAATGCGTCCGTACGGGTTGGATCTCTTCCTCTGGGCGGTTCATCGAGGAATTTGAAAAAAAATGGGCAGCTTTCTGTGGGATGAAATTTGGGATTGCAGTAAGCAATGGCACAACCGCTTTGCAGGTGGCATTAGGTTGCCTCGAACTGGGGACCGGTGATGAAGTTATCATGCCTGCTTTCACTATCATTTCCTGCGCGATGGCCATCGTGGAACACGGTCTCGTGCCAGTGCTGGTGGATAGCGATCCTCGAACCTGGTGCATGGATGTGTCACAGATAGAGGCCAGGATCACAAACCGGACGCGTGCCATAATGCCAGTCCACATTTATGGGCATCCCATCGATATGGATCCATTGTTGGAGCTTGCTAAAAAACACAACCTCGCGGTTATCGAAGACGCTGCTGAAGCGCACGGAGCGGAATACCTAAGTGGCCGAAATGGTGCGATTACATCCTGGAAGCGTTGCGGCGGCATGGGACACGTTAGCACTTTTAGTTTCTACGCCAACAAACTCATCACCACTGGTGAAGGTGGAATGGTCCTCACCAACGACTCGATTATTGCAGAAAAAGCGCGCAGTTTACGTAACCTGTGCTTCCGCCCTGAGCGGCGTTTTTTTCATACTGAGCTTGGATATAATTACCGCATGACAAACATGCAAGCCGCGCTGGGGGTAGCCCAACTCGAGCGCTTCGAACAGATAATTGCCAAGAAGCGATGGATGGGAGCCGCGTACACGGAGCGGTTAAAGGAAATCCCCGGCATGCAATTGCCCGTTGAAGAATCATGGGCGAAACAAGTTTATTGGATGTACGGGATGGTGCTTGACGAATCCAGAGGGATGGATGCAGTGGAATTTGCCCGTCGCCTTGACGAGCAAGGCGTTCAAACCCGCCCCTTCTTCCTCGGCATGCACGAACAACCCGTATTCTGGGCACATGGTTTGTTCAAAGGTGAGTGTTATCCCGTTGCTGAACGTATCGCCAAACAGGGGCTTTACCTTCCTTCCGGATTAGCATTGACCAATGCACAACTGGAAGAAACCTGCAATGCAGTGAAAAGGGTTTTATTATGAGTGATGTTATTTTTAAACAGGCATACGCGGATCATTACGATCTCTTATATAAGGAAAAGGATTATGAATCAGAATGTGACCTGATTGAACAAGCTTTCCTGCGATACAGCAAAGAGCCCGTTAAAACTATTTTAGATATGGGATGTGGCACCGGAAACCATTTATTTCCCCTCGCCAAGCGCGGATATCGACTGCATGGCGTTGATTTATCTGAACACATGCTGGCAAACGCAATCAAAAAATCTCAGAGCGAGACTTTCAACCATTCTCCCGTTTTTTCACACGGAGATATGCGCAAGGTTGAATTGGGAGAGAAATTTGACGCCATCCTTATGATGTTTGCAGTTCTGGGCTATCAATTGACAAATCAAGATGTGCTTTCCACATTGGACACGGTGCGAAAGCACCTTAAACCCGGAGGGTTGTTTATTTTCGATGTTTGGTATGGTCCCGCAGTATTAGCTGAGCGTCCCAGCCAACGCATCAAGGTCATACCCATTTTAGATGGCAAGATCATCCGCGCTGCTTCTGGTTCGTTGGATAATATTCACCAAATTTGCGAAGTGAAATATCATCTCTGGCATATTTTGGGCGATAAAATGGTCAGTGAGACCGAGGAAGTACACCGGGTGCGTTTTTTCTTTGCACAGGAACTGGCGCTGTTTCTTTCTTCGTGTGGATTTATGCTCCAAAACCTATCCGCTTTCCCAACTCTGGATCGACCTGCCGATGAATCTGTATGGAATATTTTTGTTGTCGCCCAGTGAAAAATTAACAAGATTACTTTTCCGAAGTTAAATAATATATGTGGGACAGATATACCTTTGGGGAATGTTCGTTTATACTCATTTCACAGATTATTTCCGGTATTCGAGGCGATTAACTCTCTTAATCACCCAGCCGGTGCTCAGCATCGTAATGTCACCTTCTATTAGAAAATGAAACTATAGGCGCT
>JBGOZL010000458.1:0-2657 GCA_041480185.1 Anaerolineae bacterium | reverse complement strand
TGGGTGGGTTATATGTGCGCCAGTGCTTCGGCACGCAGGAAACGCTGGGTACGCGGCCAATATTCCAGGTTTACAGCCAGCAAGCTGGTGGGTACGAGTCTGCAGTTCCTGAGTCGCTCTGCATTACCCAGCACTGCGTGGGGTGAACCATCCGCTACGATTCGCCCGTCTGCCACCAGCAGCACCCGGTTGGCATAAATTACAGCCAGGTCAACATCATGCGTAATAAACAGAATTGCTTCGAAACCAGGTAACTGCAGGATGGCATCCATGAAATTCATGTAGTTGAAATAATCCTGACCAGCAGTTGGCTCATCCATTACCAGGATTCGGGAATGCATGGCCAGGATGGCCGCAATGCTGACGCGCTTTTGCTGACCGAAGGACAGCGCCAGGGGTGGATCGTTTTCTTTATCGGCTAGATTGACGATTTGAAGTGCCTCTTTCACCTCCTTTTGGATATCTTCCTTTGGATGTTTTAGGTTCTTCGGACCGAACGCCAGTTCCTCACGCACGGTTGGGGCAAAGAGCATGTGACTTGGGCTCTGGAATACATACCCTAGCGTTCTGGCGATTTGGGCTACGCTGGCTTCGTGCGTATCGTGCCCATCCACCAATACGCGTCCGAACTTGGGTTTGAGCAAGCCGATCGCATGCTTGACGAACGTGGTTTTACCCGCCCCATTCGGTCCCAGAACAGCAATTACGTCTCCGCGCTTGATTTCCAGGTCGATGCCGTGAAGGACTTCCCGTTCGTTGTAAGCGAAGGTAACGTTATCGAATTTCACAATCGGTTCACTATCGGATCCGGAGTTAATGACGCCCGGGAGGATTTTTATTTCCAATGGAGCTGGGTCAGCTTTAGAACGTTGCATGACTACTTCGGCCTGCAGCTTGACCTCCCGATAATCCACTGCCGCCCCCAATCCTTCAAGTCCACCCTGGTATTTAATCTCGCCGTTCGACATGAATATTACCCTCTCTGGGTGGATTCGCAGCACATCCTCGACCCGATGCTCGACCATCAGGACGGTCATTCCCTCATCCGCCAGGCGACGGACCATATCCAGAGTCTCAAAAGCAGAAGCTGGGTCGAGACTCGCCAGCGGTTCATCGAGAAGCAAGATCGAGGGGTGCATTGCCAGGACTCCTGCCAGGGCCAGTTTTTGTTTTTCTCCGCCCGACAGGCTGAATGTCTCGCGATCGCGCAGGTTTATGATATTCAAATATTCCAGCGCGGCTTGTGCACGTTGTTTGATTTCCGGGCGCGACATCCCCAGGTTCTCAAGTCCAAAAGCCACTTCGTGAAGTACTTTGGAACCGAGGATCTGTCGCTCCGGATCCTGCAGTACAGTGCCGACATTCTGGGAGATCTTTGATAGCGGCCAGAGAGAGATATCCTGGCCATATAATAAAACTCGGCCAGATACTTCGCCCTTGTAGGAGCGTGGAATCAGGCCGTTTATGCAACGAATGAGGGTGGTTTTCCCACAACCGCTGGCACCAGCAATCAGTAATATCTCACCTGGATTGGCAGAGAATGAAAGACTACGGATAGCCAGTTCTTCACGGTCACGATAGCGGAAGGAAAGATTTTCGATAATGAGGGGGAATTCAACAGTCATGGTTATCCAAAAGAGTAAACACCGCTGGCTGTCTTACGCTTCTATTCTACACCACAATTACTTCTACAATCTCTCCTACCTGCGCGCCCAATATCTTTGCAGCATTCCCGTTGACGATGGCAACCTCGATATAGTTTTCGCTATCCACCAAGGCAATCAGCTCACCGGGCTTTTTATTCCCGTAAGACGTTACCAGGCCTCGCACTTCCCGTCCGTGAATTCGAATGGTGACCCGGGAAGGGTCACTTAAAACGGCAGCAGACAGGTCGGTGGTCAGGTTTCCAAATATATCTATTACGGTGATGTGGGCGCGCCAACCATCCTCAGTCTTCTCGGGTTTTGGCATCCGTAGCCGAACCGGGTCGGAAATAGTTGGTCCCAGGTCCGTGAGGGGAACTCCGTTGGCGAGCTGGGCTGCCACCGGGGCAAAGATGTCCCTCCCGTGGAAGGTACGGCTTATTTCCGGCAGGAAATATTTCTGGTTCGTTAGGTGGACGATTTCAACCAGCCAACCGTTCTTTTCGGAATCTTCGATCATGGGAGTGAACAGGCCGTTATCCGGACCGACAAAGGTATGTTCGCCGAGACGCATTGCAACCGGGCGACGGGATGTCCCCACCCCAGGGTCTACAACCGCCAGGTGGATAGTCCCGGTCGGAAAAAAGGGATAAGCGCGCCAGAGAGCGAACGCTCCTTCGAGCACGTTTTGCGGGGTAATTTCATGGCTGATATCGGCAATCTGCGCGGAGGGACAAATACCCCAGATGACACCTTTCAAAGTGCCGATGAAGCCGTCTTTTGTGCCAAAGTCTGTGGTGAGGGTCAGAATGGGCATGAAACGATTCGCTTTAACCCACCAATCAGAGGTGGGCAATAATTATCTAATCCTATTCTAACCTATTCCTGTTGAATGCCTACCCTCATCATGCATTATACTATTTGCTTAACCTGTGATGACCAGGGCGCATTGCATCAAGTTGAATCTTACTATAGATAGTTTCGTTGCATCAAGAAAAATGTTACCCTACGCCA
>JBGOZL010000457.1:0-2661 GCA_041480185.1 Anaerolineae bacterium | reverse complement strand
GAACCAAATGTCGGCGCCTGCACATGGAATACGGCCTGGACTTGATCATCGTTGACTACATCCAGTTAATGAGCGGTGACACGCGCACCGAGAACCGCGTCCAGGAAGTCTCGTACATCTCGCGCAACCTGAAGGTGCTGGCGCGTGAGCTGAACGTACCGGTGCTGGCTGCGGCGCAATTGAGCCGGGCAGTGGAACAGCGCACCGACAAGCGCCCAGTGCTGTCAGACCTGCGCGAATCGGGTTCCATCGAGCAGGACGCCGATATCGTCATGTTCATCTACCGACCGGACCAATACGAGAAGGATACCGTCAAGCAGAACGTGGCAGAAATCATCGTTTCCAAGCACCGCAATGGACCCACCGGCAGCGTGGAACTGGTCTTTATGAGCAACCTGGCCAAGTTTGTGGATGCAGAGAAGAGAAGTCTTGATCTGTCGCAAATTTAGTACCAAATCCAGGGGCGGAGGCTGTGCCTTCATTCGGGAAACATGAAAAAATTCGCCGGGTTTACCGATCAAGAAACCTTCACCCAAATCCCCGACTCCTTTTTCAGGCAGTTGCTGAAAGAGATTGCCGATCCGGATGAGTTGAAGGTCACGCTATACGCCATGTGGCGCTTTGAGCATATGGAAAGCCAGCTCCGTTATTTAAAGTTGGAAGATTTTGCCGAATACATCGCGGAACCCGGTGAGGCGCTGGAAAAAGCAGTGAAGCACGGCAGCCTGCTGCAGGTGGAGAAAAAATCGACATCATTCTATTTCCTGAATTCTCCGCGTGGGCGGGCGGCAGCTGAAGCGGTTGCTAAAGACAGGAGGGGTGTGTCAGAAATGGCCTCCTATTCCAACCCGCCGCCGGAACGACCGAACATTTTTAAACTTTACGAAGAAAACATCGGTCCACTGACCCCGCTGATCGCCGATGCCCTGAAGGACGCCGAGCAGACCTATACGCCGGAATGGGTAGCGGAGGCATTGGAGATTGCGGTCAAGAGTAATAAGCGCAACTGGAGATACGCGGAAGCGATCTTACGCCGCTTCAAGGAAGAAGGACATGCCAAAGAGCAGGATAGACGAAACGTTAAGGAACTTCGCGGGCGCGACGTCACGCGCAAAGTCGAAGACTTCCTCAAGCGTTAATCCCACGACTGCCAGCCTGGGCGACCCAAACTGCCCGCACTGTCATGGACTGGGTTATTTGCGTCGCGATGTGGAACCAGGGTCGCCTGATTTCGGCAAGCTGGACGTTTGCGTGTGCCGCAAGGCACAGGTGGCACAGACTGTGCGCGAGCGACTATTCTCCCTCAGCCACCTGGACGAACTGCGGGGCTTAACCTTTGAAAGTTTCAAGACTCAGGGCCATAAGGGCGGTAGCCCGATGCAGGCTGAAAGCCTCGAATGGGCGTACAACCGCTGCAGGCAATATGCCGCTACGCTGAACGGCTGGCTGCTCCTGCAGGGCGGATTCGGCTGCGGCAAGACTCACCTGGCGGCAGCCATCGCCAACTTCGCGGTGGGCATGGGGGTGCCTACACTCTTCCTGACCGTTCCCGATCTTCTGGACACCCTGCGCTTTTCTTACGAAAGTGAAGACACCACCTTCGAAGAGCGATTCGATGAAATTCGTAATGCCCCGCTGCTGGTGCTGGACGACTTTGGAACACAAAACGCTACCGGCTGGGCACAGGAAAAACTATTCCAGATCGTGAATTACCGATACATCAACAAACTGCCGCTAGTCGTGACGACCAACCTCGACCTGGACGAGATCGAGGCGCGCATCCGATCACGGCTGGCGGACCCGGAACTGGTCGGTGCGGTGCGTATCACTGCTCCGGATTATCGCCGTCCCACCGATGATAAAGGACACCCTGAACTCTCCTCCCTCGACCTGCACGCCAACAGGACCTTCGCCAGTTTCGACGATCGGCGGGATGAAGGCCTCCCCCAGGACGAAATACGCTCGTTGGAAAAGGCTGTCAAGGCCGCCACCACTTTCGCCGCCAGACCACGCGGCTGGCTGGTGCTGACCGGACCGTATGGCTGCGGCAAGACCCACCTAGCTGCCGCCATAGCAAACTCCCTGGCTGATAAAGGGAACCCACCGCTGTTTATCATGATACCCGACCTGCTCGACCATTTACGGGCCACCTTCAGCCCGTCAAGCAGTGTCTCGTACGATCACCGCTTCGACGAAATTCGTACTGCTCCCTTGCTGATCCTGGATGACCTGGGGGCGCAATCCACCTCACCCTGGGCGAAAGAAAAACTCCATCAACTTTTCAATTATCGCTACAATGCCGAACTACCGACCGTGATCACAGTGGCAGTAGAGATGCTCGAAACAATTGATCAACGCCTAAAGGTCCGTCTCCGGGATGAGCGGCTGTGTAATATTTGCGAAATCTCCGCACCGGCGTTTCATGGGGGAAGGACAAGAAAAACAAAGCGATAGCCTGATGGGGTGTAAGAAACCCATTCGGGGATGATGCTCCCAGCGGGGACGATAGGCCCTCTCACAATTCATAACGCCGAAAAACGACGGTAGATGGGGGTATAATTGGATATATATTATCTAAATACCAAACTATAAAAGGTAACCCATGCTTCCATCTTTTATCCTTTCCCTGCGCGAGGGAATTGAGGCCGCGCTTGTCATAGG
>JBGOZL010000456.1:0-2663 GCA_041480185.1 Anaerolineae bacterium | reverse complement strand
GGAGTAGCCCCACTCATTGTCATACCAGGCAACCACCTTAATGAAGTTGTTCTCGGTTTTGCCCAGCACGCTGGTAAATGGCAGGTCCACGGAGGCGCTGTGCGGATCGCCCTTGTAGTCTATGCTCACCAGCGGCTCATCCATCGCTTGCAGGATTCCTTTATAGCGCGGTAACTTGGCTGCGTCCCGGAAGGCCTGGCGCAATTCATCGGTGGTTGTTGACTTCTCCAGTTCAGCGGTGAAGTCCACGATGGATACAGTAGAAACCGGAACGCGTAGGGCGTAACCGTCAAACTTGCCCTTCAGATCGGGGATCACCAGGGAGATTGCTTTGGCCGCGCCAGTGGTGGTTGGGATGATGTTCATCGCTGCCGCGCGTGCCCGCCGCAGGTCTGAATGCGGCATGTCCAGGATCTTCTGGTCGTTGGTGTAGGCATGGATGGTGGTCATGAATGCCCGCTTGATCCCATACTTGTCGTGCACCACTTTCGCTGCGGGTGCCAGGCAGTTGGTGGTGCAGGAGGCGTTCGAGATCACGTGATGGACCTTCGGCTCGTACTTGTCATCGTTCACGCCCATCACGATGGTGATGTCTTCGCCCTCGGCAGGTGCTGAAATGATGACTTTCTTCGCGCCACCGGCGGTGATGTGGTTGATCGCGCCCTTGACGGTCTTGCCTTTCTTGTTGACGCCGTCTTCCTTGATGGTGAACAGGCCAGTGGACTCGATCACGATCTCCACGCCCAGGTCTTTCCACGGGATCAAAGACGGATCGGTCTCTTTAAAGGCGGTTACTTTCTTGCCATCGATGAGCAGGTGATCCTCAGCGAATTCCACGGTGCCGTCGTATCGACCGTAGTTCGTGTCGTACTTGAGCAGGTGCGCCATGGTCTTCATGTCGCCAATGTCGTTGAACGCAACCACTTCCAGCGCGTCGGGATAATAATCCCGGATAGCCTTCAGCACCTGGCGCCCGATCCGGCCAAAACCGTTGATGCCAACCTTGACTGTCATAGAATTTCTCCTTGCGAATGAGTTTAATATCAACGCTACTGCGTTGCTTGGTCCTTGTTCAAAGGCCCGGTTCGTTCATTATATAGATCCATCAATACCTGCGCCAGCTTGACCGAGTCGTGATGGTCCGGTTGCCGGTGGTCTGCCATGTCGGAGCAGTATAAACGCGGATCGCTTTCAAGTTTTTCATCGACTCTTACCCATTGGATCCCTTTATCCAACTTTTTATCATACCATGAATTACATACGATAACTTCCACCAATCCGGGGCCCGCAAGTTCCTCCAGGGATCGGATATGGTCTCCCGAGGAATACATGTCTGTCTCCCCTGGTTGGGTTGTTGTGTTTGAAACAAAGAGTTTCAGCGCCCGGCTGGAGCGGATCGCCTCGAGCAGGTCGCCCACCAGCAGGTTGGGCAGGATGCTGGTGTAAAGGCTGCCGGGTCCGATGATGATCATGTCCGCAGCCAGGACGGCCTGGATCACGGGCGGGAACGCCGAGGCATTATCCGGCTCGAGCCAGATGCGCCGCACCCGACCGGCTGCCATGGGGATCTGGCTCTCACCTTCCACCCGCACCTCGGTCTGGACGTGGGGCAGGTGGATGTCTGCCACCAGACGTACGTTGTGTAATGTTGCAGGGAGCACTTGGCCGTGCACGGAAAGGGCGCGCCCTGATTCAGCGATCGCTTTCTCGAAACTTCCGGTGATGTCAGAGAGCGCCGAGATGAACAGGTTGCCGAACGAATGCCCTCCCAGCCCGGTGTCTTCTCCGAACCGGTACTGGAAAAGCTGCGTCAGCAGGGCTTCGTCGTCTGAGAGCGCTGCCAGGCAGTTACGGATGTCGCCCGGTGGAAGGATTCCCAGGCTGCGACGCAGTTCTCCCGACGACCCGCCGTCGTCCGCCACCGAAACCACCGCCGTCAGGTTATTGGTAAAGCTCTTCAGCCCGCGCAGAACGGTGGCTATCCCGTGCCCCCCGCCGATGGCAACGATCCGCGGACCGTGCTCGCGCCTGCGGTAATCGGTAACTTGGTCCACCAGCCGCTGTCCGGGTCGCATGAACGGGATTAGCAGCGCCCGGTTGAGTCGCCAAAACCCCAGCCCGATCAATCCAAATCCCAGCCCGGCAAAAATAACGATACGCCAGGGGCGAGCTAGGAATCTCAGGGATATGAAAGAAAGGATAGGCAGCCACCAGGTCTTGGGCGCTGTGCGGTAAACATCCAGCAAAAATAAAGCCAGGCCGGTCGCGATCAGTGTGATCCCCGCCAGTAACACCACAAACCAGCGTTTTACCCCGATTCCCGGGACGAACCATCTGAAGAATCGAGAAAACCCCCTCCACACAGATCGAAACCAGGACTCGTACCGTTTAAACATGTGAGGGATAATAGCAGTCTTTTAAGGAATAGTCAACCAATAGCCTTATTAATTATGTTCTTCACAAACGTTTAGTTTTATAGGGGATTGGGGTAAGGGGAGTGGATTCTGTATACTCACCTAATTCAAAAGAAATCTTAAAAACCTTAAATTTCATTCCTCCTCCCCCATGTTATAATTTCCGACATGAGTTTTATCATTGCCTTGGATATCGGCGGCACGCAATTGCGCGCCGCAGTTTATCCCCCCGAGGGGGTCACTCCGGTT
>JBGOZL010000455.1:0-2667 GCA_041480185.1 Anaerolineae bacterium | reverse complement strand
GACTATTCTGCATGCTAATGAATGTGGCTTCCTCCCTATTCAGCCGGGAAATGAACCGTGATGCAACTCTCCCGCCGCTGGTGGTGACCTTTGTCAGCATGGGCGTTGGATCGATATTGATGCTCATCACCGGGCTGGCTTTCCAGGGAACCGGCACGGTGTCGGGGTGGGACTGGATCATCATCGCCTGGATGGCGGTGATCAACACCGCTTTGGCGTTCACACTTTGGAATCGATCCCTGCAAGTGTTGTCGGCTGTAGAGTCGTCCATCCTCAACAGCCTGATGATGCCTCAAATTGCCATCCTGGCTTTCGTCTTCCTGGGTGAGGGATTGACCGCCAAAGCCATCGCCGGGCTGGCGCTGGTGGGGGTTGGAACACTGGTTGTGCAACTCAAACCACACAAGAACATGTAAAATAGAGTATGGTCTCACCTTCCCTGGCAACCGGCTTTGCTTTCTCCCAATCATCCATACAAGATTACAGTGACTGCCCGCGCCGATTTCAGTTGCGGTATCTCGAACAACTGCAATGGCCTGCCGTTGAGACGGAACCGGTGCTGGAAAACGAACGCCACCAAAGAGAAGGACAACTATTTCACCGGATGGTCCAGCAGCATCTGATCGGGTTGCCCGCTGGAAAACTTTCCCCACTAGCACAATCCCCCGACCTATCGCGTTGGTGGGGAAATTATCTGAGTGCCAATTTTAATCTAAGCGGTTTTACACTATACTCAGAACTGACCCTGGTAGCCCCGGTTGGGATCTACCTGCTGCTGGCAAAATATGATCTGGTCGCCGTCAAACCGGGAGAGCGGGTTACCATTTATGACTGGAAAACAACCCACAAGCACCCGCGGGATGAATGGATGGCAGCCCGATTCCAAACGCGCGTATACCGAGCTATGCTCGTCCAGGCTGGTGCGTACTTGAATGGCGGCAATCCATTTCTTCCCGAGCAAATCGAAATGATCTATTGGTACGCCGAATATCCAGCCGAACCATCTCACTTTCCCTACAACGCCGCCCAGCACAAACGGGACTGGGATGCCCTGACCGGCCTTATTACTGAAATAGGCAACCATCGTCATTTCCCGCTGACCGAGGATGAAAAGAAATGCGCATATTGTCCCTATCGCTCATACTGCAACCGCGGCGGGAAGGCGGGGACGATGGATGAAATGACTGATTCTGAACTGACCAACACCGATATTAATTTTGAGCAAATTGCTGAAATTGAGTATTAAAAAAGCATGCGCTGGATAGAAAGAGCCCCTCTCCGCTCACTGGACCTGCTGCCTGACTTGCACCCGCTCGTCGCACAGACACTTGCGCGTCGAGGGATGACCACTCCAGAGGCAGCCCGCGCCTTTTTGGACCCGGACGCCTACTCCCCCTCGCCAGCGGCGAACCTGCCCGGGTTGGTCACCGCAGCCGATCGGATTGAGCAAGTCATCCGATCCCACGAGCAGATTTGTGTTTGGGGGGATTTTGACGTGGATGGACAAACATCCACGACTGTGCTCGTCCAGGCCCTGCGTGGACTGGGTGCGGAAGTATCCTTTCACATTCCAGTACGCGAGCAAGAGAGTCACGGCGTTAATATCCCACACCTTAAAGAAATAATCGATAATGGTGCGCGGCTTATCCTGACTTGCGATACAGGTATCAGCGCGGTTAAAGAAGCTGAATATGCCCGATCACGGCACGTGGATATGGTGATAACCGACCACCATGATCTTCCGGAGGCCCTGCCAGATGCTGCAGCAATTATCAACCCAAAATTGATGACGATTGATCATCCACTGGCAACCCTCTCCGGAGTGGGTGTGGCCTATAAATTGGCGGAAGAGTTAATAGGACATTTCCCGTCCGCAACCTGCTCCTCCGCTTCCCTGCTCGATCTGGTGGCATTGGGCCTGGTAGCCGACATTGCCATCCTAAAAAAGGATGCGCGTTACCTGGTACAAAAAGGGTTGGGGGCCCTGCGTGTTACCCAGCGCCTCGGCTTGCAAATCATGATGGAGATGGCCGAACTTGTGCCCGCCAACCTGACTGAGGAGCATATCGGTTTTGTGCTGGGACCACGTCTCAATGCCCTGGGACGACTTGGTGACGCCAATCCAGCCGTGGAACTGCTGACCACAACAGATTCCGGACGAGCGCGTGTGCTGGCCACACAATTGGAGAATTACAATGCCCAGCGTCAACTCCTTTGCAACCAGGTGACCCAAGCCGCCGAAGCCCAATTGCGCTCAAACCCCACCCTGCTGGCAAACCCCGTGCTCCTGCTTGGTCATTCCGCCTGGCCTGGTGGCGTGGTGGGAATTGTTGCCAGCCGGATGGTCGATCGTTATCACAAACCAGCCATTCTGTTCTCTACACCCGATAACGAACCGGCGCGCGGCTCTGCCCGTTCGGTGGAAGGACTTAATATCACGGCAGCCATTGCCGTACAAAAAGATCTGCTGCTCAATTTCGGTGGACACCCCATGGCTGCCGGGCTCGCTTTGGAAAAGGAAAAATTGCCCGAATTCAACCGCAGGCTGTCCAGAACTGTGGAGGAAATGCTCGGAGAGGCAGGGGTTGAGGAACCGGAGCTCAAGATTGACGCCTGGCTCGAACTGCCCGGAATCACTCCCGACCTCGCTGGCGCGCTCGAAAGCCT
>JBGOZL010000454.1:0-2668 GCA_041480185.1 Anaerolineae bacterium | reverse complement strand
GCCCTAAAATGCTACCTACCCCGGGCAGTCTACGCGCTGATCACCATCATCAATAAGGTGGATGGTTTTTCACTATCATCCGAGCACCGCAGCGCGCTTTTTGCGCTCATCCTGACCGCCTGTGACGAAGCAAGCGTTTTATGGCCGCATCCCGCGGATCGCCCGCGGCCCAAACAACTGACCATCCCAACGCGCTTCCTCGAGAAAAATGTCTGGCGGGCGCTCGAGCGCGGCGTGGAATTCTGGTCGGGGGGAGGGGCACCGGTTGAAGCTGTGAGCTGGCCCAAAGTCCCAGGTGAAGCGGGCGGGTTGTGCCTGTTCAACGGGCCTGTGCGCGACCTTGCCCCGCATCTGAATGATGTCCCGCTCAAGACAGTTGTCACCGTGCTTCCGCGCCCGAACCAGGCTTTCTGGACACTATCAGCCTTATGGGCAGGTTGGCTGTGGGGGCGGGAAGCAGCGGCTCCGTTCAAGTCGGCACTGCACCGCCTGCGGTATGATTGGAACTGGCACGCGGGGGCTCTCTACGCAGCTTTGAAAAACCTGTCTGACCGTCTAACCCTCAATGCGCCCCTTTTTGCCATCATCCCTGAGCCAGAACCAGCTTTTCTCTCCGCGGCAATGCTGGCTGCGGCAGAATCAGGGTTCGACCTGGCCGGGCAAGCTGTGCGCACACGTCACGACGCTGTACAAGTCCTATGGCAGCGGCGTGCGTTCAATCTTGCCGAGAAGGAACCTGTAGAAATAGATGCTGAGGCAGTCCGCCAGGCAATGCTCTCCGCCCTTAAGGAACGCGGTGAGCCTGTCTCGATCCTGCACCTGCACGCGGCCGGGTTGGCAGCAATGGCAGCAGACTACACCCTGCGCTGGAGGACCGATGCGCTGGTGCAGATCAACGCACCCATCCAGGCTGCCCTGGCTGGCCCGGAGTTCGTCCATCATGGCGAGAGCAAGAACCCGGAGACGGGATTGTGGGGGCTGGACAAATGGGATCCTGCAACCGAATCGCTGCCTGACCGGGCGGAGGTATCCGTTGTCCGCTTTTTGAATAAAAACCCAGGCGCGACGCTGCGAGCGCTGGAAACCGCGGTAAACGCCGAACTCCCCGGTTTGCTGACACCTTCGCTGGGATTACTGCGCGCTGTGCTGGCCTCCTATGCAATCGAGACAGACGGACGGTTGCTGATGCGGCAGGAAGACACTCTCAGCACCCGCCGTGAAGACTTGGAATCTGCCTCGCAAGCTTTGACTGTGCTAGCAGCTCGGTTGGGATTCAGCCTCGAGCGGCAGGAAAGTCCTCATCGGCTCATTCTATGGCAGGAGGGAGGCGAAACAGTTTACGCTTTTTACCTTCTGGCCTCCGCCATTGCCGGGCAAATCATGCGTCAAAACCCGTTTAAGCCGGAATGCAGTGCAATAGTCCTGCCAGGAGGACGAGCCGGATTGCTGGCTTATAAACTTGAGCGTGACCCGGACTTGAGATCTGTGGCGGAACGCTGGAGGATGGTCAAGTTCAGAGCCTTGCGGCGATTGTCGGGGATGACCGATCTCAGCCGTGAACAATTCGAAAAAGAGCTGGGGGGGGATCCGATCGAGGCACCCGAGCAAATGCAACTGTTCTAGCCAGATTCCGTATAACTTGTATGAAAGTATGCATTCGCTTGCGTTCCGGCTCCAATAACTCTATAATTGACCAATCATGCCCAATAATTTAATCAAACGGATAGGAGCAGGTTCGAAGTACCTTGTCATTGCAGCTGCCCTGTTGGTTTTTATCGGCTGGTTCATTAACACTCCGCCGGGCTTGCTCGGAAAAGCAGACGCCATTGGGTATGCAGTCTGTCACCGCATCAGCGAGCGGTCATTCCACATCGGGAGTATCCAGTTACCGCTGTGTGCGCGTTGTTCGGGAATGTACCTGGGTGCAGTAACAGGGCTGGTTTTCCAGTCCATCATTGGCTGGAAACGGATGAAAATTCCGCATTGGAGCATCCTTGCCCTTCTGGCTGTCTTTGTAGGAGCTTTCGGGATAGACGGTTCCAACTCATATCTTTACCTGCTGAAACAAATCTCGCCGGGAATCCTGCCTAACATTCCCAACCTGTATGTACCCAACAACACTCTGCGCCTGTTAACCGGTAGCGGGATGGGGTTGGGGTTGGGAGTCATGCTCTTTCCAGCGTTTAACCAGACCGTCTGGGGTGACGGTGAAGATAAACCGGCGATCACAGGCTGGAAATGGTTTGGCCTGCTGCTGGGAATTCAATTGGTCTTCGACCTGCTGGTGCTGACCGAAATCCCGGTGGTCCTTTATCCGCTGGCAATCATCAGCACGCTCGGCGTTTGGCTCCTGCTGAGCATGGTATACAGCATGGTGTGGGTGATGATCATGGGTCAGGATAATAAGTTTACAAAATTGCGGCAGTTATGGCTTCCGCTGCTGGCTGGCTTGACGATCGCCATGATCCAAACCGCGGCCGTTGACGCGCTAAGGTTCTGGTTGACCGGAACTTGGGGAGCTTTTCCGCTCGGTAAATAGCGGATGGGAGAGGAATATGAATGCACTTTTTGGAATCATGACCGCTTTTGGGCTATCAGCCAGTGCCGGGCTGAACGCCTATATTCCACTCATGGTGGTCGGCGTCATCGCACATTATACGGATTGGAT
>JBGOZL010000453.1:0-2669 GCA_041480185.1 Anaerolineae bacterium | reverse complement strand
GCCTCTCCGGCGGCCATTTCCAGTGTCGGTCCATTAGGAGCAAAAGTAATGTAAGAGTGACCTTGTTTCAATCCGGAAAGGATATCTTCCGGGCTGGCTGACATGGCATAGATATTCGTGGTGGGTCCACCAGGCAGTATAAAGAGGTGATCGCGATGATAATCGCTCCCGCCGCAAATGGGGACCTTTTTTCCTGCTGTGAGCATGTTTTGCCAGAATCCCAGCGTTCGCAGATTGGATTCCCGCATGGGTCCGTTCCATATTTCGAGGCAATCAAAGGGGAGAGAATTCAAGTCGAACTGGAACGGGCAAATTTCGTCGAAAGGATGGTTGATGACGATGAACGCGCCGCGGGCACGGGCCGAGTTAAAGCGGGCTTGCACATTCTCCAGGGTGTTGGTAAAAAACGGTTCATCGTAGGGCCTGTCCACACCCAGGAAATTGGCATGTCCCTTGAAGTGGGTCCATTCGATGCCGGGGATCAGTGTCAGTCCTGGCAGCCTGGGCAGGGATTCCGCTGAGACCATTTGATTGTGGTCGGTGATGGCCAGGAAATCCAACCCGTGCCGCACAGCATGCTGCGCCAGTTCCTCCACACTGAGGACCCCATCCGATGCCAGCGTATGGAGGTGCAAATCGCCCTTAAAAAGCCGCAGGCGCTTTGGGGAAAAAGTCATCTCGTAGAAAACCGTCACGCCACCTGGTGCCACCTTGTAAGCTCCCAGTAGGATCTGCCATTCACCGGGGATCAGGCGGCAAGTCCGATACCCAGGAGTGGCGTAAGTGTTGCTGACCTGGATCTCGGTCTTGTCCGAACCGGAGGCTCCCACCTGGGACCCGTCCGACGCGATAAGCCCCAGGTCAATGATATTGACCTCCTCCCGTGAGCCGAATCCTTCTATCCCCGTCGAACTTTCGTGGTGACGTTCGTAGCGGTAGGTGAGTGAGAATGATTCGGTTTCTGGAGGCATGCTGAACGGGATGGTGACATATGTGCCTTCCCGTTCGTGCCCCACGAAATATTGGATGCTCAATTGATTATCGATGGGGATTCCATCCTTACTGCGTGGGAATGGGACCTAAAACGGCAGCCAGGAAACGCCGGATCTGCCCATCCCAGAAGAACCAGTCGTGGCCGCCATCTTCCTCGTGGTAATCTGCCTGCACGCCCAGCGACTGGCAAGCGGCGTGGAACATGCCGCTCAACGGATAAATATCTTCCTGTCGGCTGACAGAGATGAACAGACGCGGCAGGAGGTTTGGGTTCTTGGCTGCGCGCTGCAGCCAGACTGCTGGGTCATGCTCGCTCCCGGTTAGTTTTCCCAGGTCACCGAACAGGAGGGCAAACTCCGCCTGGCGAGGATCGTCCGGCAGGGTCTGCAGGATGGCGAGTGAAAGCACTCCTGAAAGGGATGCTGCGGCAGCATAACGCTCCGGGTGCAGCAGTGCGGCCTTGAAAGCACCGTACCCACCCATGGAGTTTCCTGCTATGTATGTATCTTCTCGGCGGGGTGACAAGCCGAATATGTCTGCAAGGTATTGCGGTAATTCATCGATCAAATAGGTGAAATATTTCTGGCCATTGGGCTGGTCAATATAGAAACTGCGACCCGCTGAAGGCATCACCACCACCAGCCCATACGAGGCAGCCAAGGTCTCTATGGATGAATAGCGCTGCCAGGCGCTTGCATCGTCGCTGAGACCGTGCAGCAAGTACAATACTTTACGCTTTCCAAGGGGTATTGCTCCGATTTTGCCTGGGTCGGGAAGGATGATGTTCAGGGGAAGGTTGACCTTAACGGTCTCGGGTACATGGTCAATACGGAGGAGTGCCATGCTGTTCCTCCCTTCTATAGCATCTTTGGTTCAACTTGGGGTTCGACCGGTTTGCGGAAATTAATGAACCACGAGAAGGCAAAGCTGATCACCATCAGAACCGGGGGAACGAGTGTCATCAAAAAGCGGGAGGCGGCATCTGGATGGGGTCCGGGATTGTCGCCACTTTCGAAAAGGTAAATTTTGGAAACCAGGAAATAGGCCGCGCTGGTAAACAAGCCGCTCAACCGGCCCATAAATCCCAGTCCGTTAGCGATGATGCCCTCCCGTCGCAGGTGATGCTTCTCGGTGTCCTCGTCCATGATCCTTGCGCCGATCAGGTCCATGGTGGTGATCACGCCTGCAAAACCAAAGCCGACGATTGCTGAGAAGATAATGGATGCGACCAGCGAGTTGGCAAAATAGAGTGGAATAAAGGTCACTGCCAGGACAATCAACGCAGCCCGCCAGACCGGCATCACGGTGAACTTCTTCACCAGCCAAGCCCAAACGGCGACACCGCCGATGGCGATGAGCATAACGGCGGCGAGCAGGAAGGTGGACTGTCCGCTGGAAAGCCCGAGTCAATATTGGACAAAGAACGGTACGGAAGCCAGCACAAGCGACATGGCCGCACTGTAGAAGGCGCCAACGAAACCTGCGATCCAGAATTTCCCGTTGGTTAGCAGATCCTTGATCGCTTTCCACAGGCCGGGTTTTGCCTCCTCTAGCTCGGGGTCCCTTTCGCGGCAGGTGAAGGTCATATACAGGATGGTCCCGCCGCCCAACAAGCCGTAGATGATGGAAGTCAGGCCGTATCCAAGCATTTTCGTTACCACGGGTGTCAGCGCGAT
>JBGOZL010000452.1:0-2670 GCA_041480185.1 Anaerolineae bacterium | reverse complement strand
TGAAAAGACGCTGAAATCGGCGTCTTTCTTTTTTTAAATCTCCGCTTAGTATCTTACCATGGGAGAGAGAGGTCGGGTAGAATATAGCTTAAGTTTAATTATCCTTCTAGGCGAGCAACGTTTATGGCATATTTTAGTGGATTAATACAAAGCTTTGTCCAGGCGCTACGCAGCGGTCAACTGCCGCAGCTTGGATCTTGGACATATATCCTGTTGGCCGCGCTTGTAGCTGTTGAAGGTCCGCTCGCCACTCTTTTAGGAGCTGCCGCAGCTTCAGCCGGTCTAATGAAACCAGGATGGGTGTTTATCGCGGCTTCTACCGGCAATCTCATTGCCGATTCTCTTTGGTATTCACTTGGTTATATCGGTAAAATTGACTGGCTGCTCCGGATCGAGAAAAGGTTGGGGATTAAGGGCGATATTCTGGCGCGTTTGGAAATTGAAATGTGCAAACATGCCGCCCGGATTCTCTTTGCTGCTAAATTAACCCTTAGTTTGATGATACCTTCCTTGATCGCAGCAGGCTTGGTGAAAGCTCCTTGGAAACGCTGGTTCCCCGCTATCTTTAGTGGAGAAATGATTTGGACTGGGTCCCTGGTGTTGATCGGTTTTTATGCCACGGAGGCGATTAAGAGGGTGGAGATGGGTGTGGAATATGCAGCCCTTGGAGGAACGATATTATTTGTCTTGTTCTTGCTCCTGGTTGGGCGGCGATTTATCAAACAAAGTTACGAATCCAATATGGATCCCGGCAAGAAAGGTTGATATAAATCTCCCGAGGTTTATGCGCATCCTGATTGCAGCTTCGTCAAATTATATTGCTTTTCATGGCCAGGCGATTTTTACGATAAACCTGGCAGAAGGGTTGGCGCGCAATGGTCACACGGTAATGGTGACAGCCGGTTCGGAACGCGGCCATCCTTATCACGGAAATATCAATGGGGTTCAGTTGGAGGCGGTTAGGGCGCTAAGCCTGAAAATGATACACCCCGATTCGTATGTGCCAATTTTCCCATCTTTGTCAGCTGGACGCATATTGGACTTGTTCCAGCCGGACATCGTCCATATTCAGGATCATTACCCGCTAAGTCGAGCCATGGTTTTTGCAGCGCGACGACGCGGCTTAAAAATCGTGGGCACAAACCACTTTATGCCGGATAATCTCGCCGCGTATGTGCCGCTGGTTTCTAAAATTAAACCATTTTATAACTGGGTCTTGTGGCATTGGATGAGGGAAGTATACGACCGTCTGGACGCCGTGGCTGGCCCTTCCCAGACCGCAGTTAATATGTTAAAGGGAGTGGGGTTGAAACCATACGCCTTACCCATATCTTGCGGTGTGAATACGAATCTTTTTCGTCCGATTTCTCCGGTGGACCGGAAGGCTTGGAGAGCATCGTATGGGATTGACCCAAACAAAACGATATTCTTTTTCGTTGGTCGCGTCGATCGGGAAAAATGTCTCGATGTGATTATCCGCGCAGTCCAATTATTAAACCGGGAAGATATCCATTTCATAATCGCCGGGACCGGTGCCGCAAAAGACAGTCTAATGGAATTGATGAAAAATCTGGGATTGCAGGAGAAAGTGCGCTTTACGGGTTTTATACCCAACTCTGACCTGCCCTCGGTATTGAACAGCATTGATGTATTTACCATGCCTGGGGTGGCAGAGCTTCTCAGCATTGCCTCCCTGCAAGCCATGGCATGCGCCCGTCCAATGCTGGTAGCCGACGCTGTGGCGTTGCCCGAATTGGTTACAGAAAACAGTAACGGCCTACTTTTCCGACCCGGCGATGTGGATGACGCTGCGCGCTGCATGACATTTCTTGCTGACAATCCTGAGCGATGGGCGCTCATGGGTGCCGCCAGCTTGGAACGCGTAAAAACTCATAGTCTGGAAAACATTGTGCATAGTTACGAGGACCTTTATAAGGCGGTCCTTTCGATATAAAAACCCCCGGAGTTTTTCAACCGGGGGTTTGCACTTATTTCAGCAGGGATGGGATTTCTTCGGGGTGCTTGGCCACTTTAACCCCAACAGATTCTAGAGCCTTCACCTTTTCAGCGGCAGTCCCAGCGCCGCCTTCGATGATCGCACCCGCATGACCCATGCGCTTTCCGGGGGGAGCGGTTTGCCCAGCGATGAACGAGACGACCGGTTTGGTCATCTTGGACGCGATGAACTGGGCGGCTTTTTCCTCATCTGTGCCACCAATTTCACCGATCATCACTACTTTTTCTGTTCTAGGATCATCTTCGAACATCGTTAAGCAATCAATGAAGTTTGTTCCATTGATGGGGTCACCTCCGATACCTACACATGTTGTGGCGCCTAAGCCGACAAGTTTAAGTGCATACAGGACTTCGTATGTAAGCGTACCGGAACGTGAAACGACACCTATGTCGCCTGGTATTGATATGTCACCTGGGATGATGCCCACTTTGGCTTCTCCAGGAGTCAACAGGCCCGGGCAGTTCGGACCGAGCAGTCTCACTTGTTTCTGATCGAGATATTCGCGCACTCGCATCATATCCTGTACGGCAACGCCCTCAGTGATGCAAACAATGAACCGGATACCCGAGTCTGCAGCCTCGAAAATGGCGTCAGGAGCGAATGCCGCCGCGACAAAGATGATGCTCGTATTCGCGCCGGTCGCGTCGATTGCG
>JBGOZL010000451.1:0-2671 GCA_041480185.1 Anaerolineae bacterium | reverse complement strand
ACACGACTAACGGTACACCGGCGTCGTATAATGTGACAATAACCGGGCAACAAACCGGCACTGCCGACCGAGCCACATTGAAATCTGAAAATGTTCAACTCGTGGATGATGGCTCCGGCTGGTATTACCTCACCGGCGAGCTGGTCAACACAGGCAGCACATGGGCTCACATCAACAGCCTGGCAGGGGCCGTTCTAAATGATTCCAACCAAATTCTCTCTGCGGATTGGACTGCCTCTTACGCCACCGAAGTAGCCCCCGCTGGAGATGACTCTGGTCGAGACCGGACACCATTCCAGATTAACTTTCCCAATCCGGGAGGCGCGACAAAATGGCATGTTTATATGGATGCGGATGTAACGGATAGCGTGATCGATTACCCGCTGGGAGTAACGGTTTCCAATACATATTTCGATCAATATGGCTCTTTCCATGTGGTTGGATGGCTGGCAAATAACTCTGATAAGCTTCTCGATTCCCTGGTGGTTGTTGGTATATATGGGGCGGATAAAACTGTTTTGGATTCAAGTTATTCCTTCATTCCCATTCCGATAAAGCCAGGCGCCAGCGCGGCTTTCAGTGTTTCATCATTCAGCAGCATCAACTATAACCCGAACCAAGCCTCTCTTGTAAGCACGACCAGCATACAGGCCGACCCCTGGTTTACCTCCCCCCCCACCAATGATTCTGTTGACCTGGCAGCTACCGGTGAAACCATATCGAAAACCGATTCGACGTGGACTTTTGATGGTAGCGTCATCAATACCAGCGATAAGAATCTGAGTGGCGCCACCGTGGTCGTCATGATTATGGATGCTCAAAATAAATTGATCGCCATGGAATACACATCCATCTCCCCAACCGGGGATGCGATTGCCCCGGGTGATACGAATCCGTATTCGGTATCGGTCTACCTGGACCCCGCTGCAAATTCCTCTAGTTTTACAACCTCAACGGTGGTAATTGGTGATGTAAAATAATTCAGGTTGATTAAATACTAACCCACCGCCCTAAAACCGGACGGTGGGTTAGTTTTGATTATCGGGTTAGTTCTGCTGCGGAAAATGAGGGTGGTAACCAGCCTTTTATGCCACTTTTTTCCCCTATTATTCACAGAGTTATTACTAAGGCGAGTTTAATGTGCCGGTTGACTTCCTCCATGGAAACGGTTATCCTTGGCGCCATGGCTTCATCCAAACGACAGGTTACCCGACGAGAATTTCTTAGACTGGCTAGTCTCGGCCTGGGTGCCTTGGCCTTAAGGCCATTAACATCCAGGCTGACTCCAGACCCAATAAGACGAGCAATCTTATTACCCGATTTTCCCAAAGCCGATTTGCTGGGACGAAATTGCACCACAGATACCAGCCTGGAATGGGGAGGTATCATCCCGATCATGACAACTCCCGACGTTGCAGGTACAAAGGTTCGGAATGCACAACCTGATGAAGTTTTCCCCTGGCTAAAAGAAGTGAGTGCGGCAAACATCGATGTAAATTTACCGAACCAGCGATGGGTGGAAACCCCCGAAGGATACATCCATTCTCTTTATTTACAACCTTGCCGAAACCTACCCAATACGCCTATTTCAACGATTCCAGCTGGACAGCCTGGATTCTGGGGGGAAGTGACAGTCCCTTATGTTGACCTTACAATAGACAAGCAAGCACAGGGCATAGGCTGGTTGCAGGATCATATCGCGTTTAACCGGACTCCCCGACTTTACTATTCACAAGTGATGTGGATCGACGGAATCCTCAATTCAGATAACGGCACAATCCAGTATCACGTTAATGAAAGATACGGGAACCCCGGCGACCTTTTTTGGGCGGACGGGGCAGCATTCAAGCCGCTGACGGACGAAGATGTCTCGCCAATCCACCCGGAAGTGGACCCTGCCACCAAGAAGATCGTTGTGAACACGAGTTACCAAACTCTAACGTGCAAAGAAAACGACAAGGAAGTATATTTTTGCCGCGTCTCGACCGGAATACAGCCCGGTTCGACTCCCCTGGGTGATCATACCATCTGGCGGAAATTAATTTCCGTCCGAATGTCAGCCAATGCATTGGGTTCCAGCTATGACCTCCCGGGGATTTCCTGGACAACCCTTTTCGTGGGAGACGGGGTAGCGATCCACGGCGCGACTTCTCATAACAATTTTGGCGCAGTGCAATCGCATGGATGCGTAAATTGTGAACCAGAAGATGCTAAATGGATCTTCCGGTGGTCACAACCGGATGTTGGGCTTGAGACGGGTGAAATCACCTGGCATGACTGGACGGCCGGAAGTACGCACGTTGTCGTGGAAGAAACGTTTTGATGGTCAGAAGGATAAATGAATAATTTCAATGTGACGATTGGCCTAGCATTCCTGGCGGGCCTAGCGTCTTTTCTTTCGCCCTGCGTCCTATCCCTCGTGCCTGCCTACATCGGATATTTAGGCGGGCGTGCAGCGGGCGGTGAATCGTTGGCAAAGAACCGCTGGACGACTTTTTCGCACGGGCTGGCGTTTGTGCTCGGTTTCAGCCTGGTCTTTATCCTATTCAATATCATTGCCTCTGCGGTTGGCTTGTTGCTTTTTGATTTCCGGACCTGGCTGGCTAAAATCGGTGGGGTTGTGATAGTCATTTTTGGTTTGCACATGATCGGGGTTTTCCGCATCCCATTT
>JBGOZL010000450.1:0-2675 GCA_041480185.1 Anaerolineae bacterium | reverse complement strand
GCTCGGCAAGTACGGTGAAGCCTCGACGGTTGTACAACCCGGTCAGTTCATCGGTAAGAGACAGGCTTATGATCTCCTGTTCCATCCGCTTGCGCTCGATCACCTGGGCTACCTGGGTGGACACGAACTCTAAAAGACTTAGGTCCTCCTGGCTGAAATGAATTTCTTTCGAGTAACTCTGTACCGCCATGACGCCAATGATGCGGCCTTCCACTTTCAGTGGTGCTCCCATCCAATCTTCGCCTGGGGTCCCCACTACCTCAACCTCTCCTTGAAGGACGAGTCGGTCAAAAACCTCGGGAGGGGCCAGTAAGGGCTGCCCGGTGCGAATTACGTATCCGGTTAGACCCTGGATGGGTGTCGGTGTGGGAGGTGCTTCGTCGTATTGATCGACGTAATAGGGGAAGCTGATATATCCGTTGACCGTGTCAAAGGACGCAATGAAAAAATTCTCCGCCGGGATTAATTCCCCCAGGATGGAGTGTATGGAATGGTAGAGTTCATCGATTCCCTCGCCGGTGATCGAAGCCTGGGTGATCCTGAAAATTGCATTTTGTACCAATTCGAAACGCTTCCGTTTGGTCATATCGTGTGCAACCAGGATTGCTGTTGTTTCCGAAAGCCTTGATGCGCTGGCCTCAAACCAAGTTTCCTTGCCCCTTACCTGCAAAGCATATTCCCCATTAACCACCTTACCATTTTGGATGGACTCGCGGATCATGGCTATGTTGTAATCCGCCTGCTCTTTCGGAAGGATGACGTGCAAAGTCTTGCCGAGCATTTCGTCCGGGGGGCGGTAGAGGTTCGACGGGTTGGTGGGGGCAATCTCGATATATCGCCCATCGACGTCAAATACGATCACCACGTCCTGCATTGAAGCGAAAATGGCTCGTAGTTCAGCCTCTGATTTTTCCAGTGCGGCCTCGGCCTGTCTCCCCCGTTCGAAGTCTGCGCTTAGGTTTTTTGCCATAAGAGAAATAATGATGATGGCGATCATGCTGGCCGCGAGCACCGCAACGGCTACTTTTACAGCCGGGTTGGAGATCCAGGGATCGCCAGCTGTGCTGAGCAGGCCCTGGAACAAAACAATTAATACCAGCGCCGGAACGAAGGCCCGCAGTAGGCGCGCCCTTAAAGAATGCCCCGTGTATGTGCTGGCCGGCCAGGTGGATGGTCCTGCCATCGCCAGAAGTCCCAGGCTGAGGAAAAAGAAAGAGAGCGCGCTAGTTAAAGCCACCGGGATGGTCGTCCCCCCATAGAATAACGGCGCCCCGTATAAATATCCAAGGATGATTAAACCACTCAGGCTGAATAAAACCAGGGCCAACCCCGCTGTGGCACTTTTTGTCCGCGCACCCGGCTCCCGAATGGTCATCATGATGAGTGCCGGGATCGACAGCAGGAATCCTAGGGCGGTTAGCGGGCTCATGCGGGCTGTGGGTATTTGACCCAGCAGGGGCGGGTTATGATAGATTAATTTTTCGAGATCGGGCCCAAACCCGGTCAGGGATTTGATCGCCAGCATGAGCACGATGATCAAGATCCCCGACTGGATTGCCAGGATGACGATTCTTATCCCGCCTCTTGGGATGAATACTCTTCGGATGAACCAGGTACACCACAATCCGAGGAATATAAGCGCAGTGCCGGGAGCCATGGGGATGAATGCGGAGCTTAGGGAGGCCAGGACCGGTTTGTTGACCAGCCAGCCTGAGATCGCCAGGAGGCTGAGAAACAAAACGAACCCCATGAATATATCCGCATAGCGGTCTTGCGGTGTTTGGGTCAGACTTACCTTGCTCATCGGCTCATCTAGCCTTCATGCTGCCATGTTCCTCTATCTCACCGTGCAGGCTTTCCTTTTATCCATGTCCCAGAAGGAATTTTATCACTACTTCCGATTCAAATTCTCTCCCTCCGGTGGGACAGATTTGCTGGCGCGCTTTCTTCCCCAGACCAGACACCGAAGGCAGCTGGGTTTGTGCGTTTTCCCCCCTAATTGTTATAAAATAGAAGATATCTATAAGCTGTTGACCTGTCAAACGACGACTGAACACTTGGTTCGGGGCTCAAAATCACCCCGCACCCCGTAGCAAGCTGAGGCGGCCTCAAGCCGCCATCAGCTCGCTAGGCGTCGTCAGACGCCACATGAATAAGAAATACTCCAGCGCGCCATCGAATCGACCGATCGCCTCATCGATACCCTGGTTTATCAATTGTATGGGCTCACCGAAGCAGACATTAAAAAGGAGGAAAATCTATATGAACTCATCAACAACCAATCTCGTTCTCGCTTCCGACGCTGCCATTGATCTACACCTTCATACCACCTACAGTGATGGCACCTGGACGCCAGAGCAGTTACTGGATTACCTGGTGCGAGAGCAGTTTGGCCTGGCGGCTATCGCCGATCATGATCGGGCAGATACCGTCGCTGCGCTCCATCAGTTGGCGCTGGACAGACACCAGCCCGTGCTCGTGGCCGTCGAAATGACCACGCTGTGGAAAGACGAATTGTCGGGGAAAGACGAAATGTCGGGGCAGGACAACATGACGGACCTCCTCTGCTTTGGGTTTGATCCACCCCCGAATGCCTTGAACGACTTGGCCCAGGACCTGTTGCGCCGCCAACGGGAGAACACCCGGGAAGTCTATGAGAACCTGCAGCGGAAAGG
>JBGOZL010000449.1:0-2698 GCA_041480185.1 Anaerolineae bacterium | reverse complement strand
TATATTCGGATAACCTGTGCTGACGAGGATATTTTGTTTTTAATCCAACGGATGATGGGTGGAAGCATACCGTTCAAGGTCTGGAGTGGGACGCTCATACTCCTGCCCCATGAGCGGTGACGAGATAATAAAATCTGCCGTGGACCGGTTGCAGGCAGTGGGAATGTTGTATAGCACGGCCAAGCGCAACAGGGCTTTGATATCGGGATCATGAGGTTGAGGTTCGAGGGCGTCCCAAAAAAAAATAAGCATATCAACCGTGTCTTTTGCAATGGCAGCACCCACTTGTTGATCGCCTCCCAGCGGTCCGGAAAAGAAGCGGGTAATCGGGAGATCCAATTCCCTGGCAAGCATATCGCCGGTCGTTCCTGTTGCGAACAACAAATGACGCGCCAATGTTGCGCGATTGAAGCGAGCCCAATCGAGTAAATCGGTTTTCTTATTATCATGCGCAACCAAAGCGATGCGTTTTTCTTCAGCAATCACTTTCATTCAGAATCTCCTTCTAGTTCTTTACAGCGCGCGTGGCGATGTACGCCGGGTGATACTTGCTGAGATGTGAATCGGGGCAAATATCTTCGTAAAAGCCAGTGATGGCAAACCCGGCATCAGTTTGACCTGCAATCAAATCAGTAAGGCTGTGACCAAATTCGAGCGGGATGCCTTCTTCAATACAAATATCCAACTCCTCAGGTTCCATATCTTTCAGGTCGGAATAAGGAATGGCATATCTGACCTGCAGGGTTTCCTGTTCGTCGACGTGCGTTCCAAACATATAGTAGATAGGATTCGCAAAACCGGCGAGAAGCAAACCACCCCGTCGTAGGACTCGGAATGATTCCTGCCAGACCGGGCGTACTTCGGGACAGAAGACGTTGGAAACCGGATGGAAGACTAGGTCGAAACTTTCGTCGGGAAAAACGGACAAGTCGCGCATGTCACCTTCGAAGGTGTGTATGGTTAATCCCTCACGGTCAGCTACCTGGCGGTCTCGATCCAATTGCGCTGGGGAATTATCAAAAATGGTGACAATTGCCCCAAGCGCGGCAAAAACCGGGCCTTGTTGTCCACCTCCGCAAGCCAGACCGAGTATGTCCAGTCCCTTGAAAGGAGGGAACCATTCGGTCGGGACTGGCTTGGTCTCGGTTAACAGGACATCATATTCGCCTCTTCGGGCTGCAGCAACGGTTTGCGGGTCAACCGGTATTGTAAATTTATTGTTTTTATCCGCCTGGTGGTTCCAGGCATATCGATTGTAATCGCGCACGTTGAGGGTTGGTTTGGTCATAGATTGCTCCAGGTGTCATTTATACCCGGCAAAAAAATTCCCACGCGAGGAGGCTCGCGGGGAATGGTTTCCTGATATCACTCGCTATTTTGTTGGTGTGGCGATCGGGCCGGCGCCGCTCCATCCGAAGACGCGCATTTCAGATGCCGCACCTGCGGTGGACCAGATGGGATTTCCCTGATCGTCGGTACCGCTCTGACGAACAGTGACCACCCACCAGAGCAGGATGCTGTTATCCTGCGGACGGAATGTCAATGGGATAATGAACTTGGTGTCGGTTACATATTCTGTTAATTTATGACCGGTTCCCCCGGTGAGAACCTCCACGATCACCTGGTAGCGCTCGTTATCGCGCAGAGCGCCTATCGATGCCCATTGTAAAGTCACAGTATCGGCCGCAAGCGTGAACATATTGCCATTAGCTGGCAAGAGCAAGTTGGGCGCCGGGTAAGGAGGCGGTGTGGTCGGTGTGGGGCTTGGTCCCGGGGTGGCATCGCGCATGCAGAGAGGAATGGTAAGAACGGTATCAAGCATTGCGGTATCTGTGCTCAGTCCATTCCACTCTTTTATAGCAGTCACCGATACACCATATGCAATGGCGATGGTGCTAAGCGTGTCGTTGGTTTTGACAGTATATTTTACGGTTTGGCAGGCAGCGCGGGTCGCCGCGGCTGATTCCAGAGTGGAGGTGGCGGCGGGGGGCGGTGTGGCAGTAGGACGAGGTACAAGAATTTTTTGTCCGACCAGCAGGTTCGTGCATTGACTGTTTAAATTATTCAAGCTGACAATGGCTGCGACAGAGGAGCTGTACAATCCTGCAATTGAAATGCACGAATCTCCATTTGCGACTGTATATTCAATGGGTGGTTCAGGAGTCAATGTGGGACTTTCGGTTGGGATAAGTGTCTCAGTGGGGGTAGGGGTGATCGATGCAGTTACAGTCGGGCTGGGAATGCCAGTGGCATTCGGGAGCTTTCCAGTGCCTTTCAATGTTACGAAAAGTGCCAATGCCCCCACTACCAGAAATATGGCCAGCAAGCCTAGCGCGATAGGCAGGCTCAAGGTTACTTCCGGCATGCGTGCCCCCTGAACTGCTTTTTCTGATTTTGCTTTCTGTTTTGGGATGGCGTTGAATTCGGTCCCACATACCACACAGCGCGTGGCATTTTCAGCCAGCCGCGTACCACAAGTGGGGCAGAGTTTGGTTGGAGTTGCTTCAGGACTCATAGTTCGGGGATTATACCATGATGAGTATATGCAGCATTTTTACGCATTGCATCAAGTTGAATCTTACTATAGATAGTTTCGTTGCATCAAGAAAAATGTTACCCTACGCCAGAGACTGTAAGACTGGCGAGGGAGCCTATGATGAGTCAACGAAGCAAGCGAGAGTTGTTAGAAGAGATCCGT
>JBGOZL010000448.1:0-2728 GCA_041480185.1 Anaerolineae bacterium | reverse complement strand
GTATTTTGATGAAATTTACGATTATTTATTTGTCAAACCAGCCACCTGGATTGCCGAAAAATTTACCTCCCTGTACATGGACCAAATCGTGATCGATGGTTTACTACATATTGTGGCACGCTTCTCGCTTTTCCTTGGCGTCTCATTTCGAACCTACATCGATAAGCGTGTCATCAATGAGTTTATCGGAGATGGGACCGGCAGCGTTGTGAAAGCCTCCGGTTCAGGGTTGCGCAAAATCCAAGCGGGAAGAATCCAGTATTACATGGTGGCTTCCATAACCGTACTTGTTATTTTTGCATTGCTGGTATATTTCCTGGTTTTGTAGATTAATCATTTATTTGGGAAAGCTATGGCAGAACCTGTCCCAACGAGCAAGTGGAGTGAATGATGGAATTTATTAACAGTCATCTTTTATCCATGATCCTGTTCTTCCCACTCCTGGCGGGGATAGTAGTGTTATTCCTTCCACAAGGCAAATTACAAGCCATTCGTTGGACAGCCTTTGGCGCTAGTTTGGTACCTTTCGTTTTGACAGTTTTCTTATGGACGCAGTTTCAATCGGGTCAACCTGGCTTCCAGTTCCAGGAACAATATATTTGGTATGCCGCGTTAAATTCCACCATACACATCGGCGTGGATGGGCTTTCCTTGACCTTAGTCCTTTTAACAACGCTTCTCACGCCGCTTGCCCTGCTGGCGTCTTTCAACATCAGCGACCGGATCAAGGCGTACTTCATGCTTTTTCTTTTCCTGGAAACGGGCATGCTGGGGGTCTTTATGTCCCTCGATCTGCTGATATTCTTTGTCTTCTGGGAAGTTGGTCTGGTGCCGATGTATTTCCTGATCAATCAGTGGGGTTCAGAAAAGGGTGAACGTGAAATCTGGAAGGGGGTCAAGGTCCAGTCACGTAATTATGCTTCGTTAAAGTTCATCATCTATACCATGGCGGGATCATTGGGACTCCTTTTAGCAATCCAACTTCTCGGCGTGCTTTTCAATACCTTCGATCTGCAAACCTTATATACCAATTGGGCTGCCTTGGATCCCAATACTGTTATGCTGCACTTTTTTAATATTAGTCTCACCGTTTCTACTGTAAAAACGATTGCTTTCTGGGCGTTTGTTATTGCTTTCGCAATTAAAGTCCCGGTTTGGCCGTTTCATACCTGGTTGCCGGATGCTCATACAGAAGCGCCTACTGCAGGCTCGATGCTGCTGGCAGGTGTGCTCTTGAAACTAGGCGCTTACGGTTTCCTGCGGTTGGTACTGCCGCTTTATCCACTGGAATCGGCGAAATATGCCGGGTGGCTGGCCTTCCTGGCAGTCATGGCAATCGTATTCGGGGCATTTGCAGCATTCGGTCAGAAAGACTTCAAACGATTGGTCGCATATTCGTCTGTGAACCATATGGGATTTGTCGTTCTCGGGATCGCTGCGGCTGCCAAAGCTGCCGGGACACTGAATGCAACGATAGCACTCAACGGCGCGGTATTGCAGATGTTCAATCATGGTCTCTCTGCAGCTGGTATGTTTTTCCTGGTGGGAGTGCTCTACGAGCGCACTCATACTCGCAACCTTGACGATTTTGGGGGCTTGTTCCCCCTTGTGCCCATCTATGGTGGAATTTTACTTTTCACAAGCATGGCCTCACTGGGTCTGCCGGGACTGAATGGGTTTGTATCTGAATTCCTAATTGTGCGAGGCTCCTGGCCGGTCCTGACTCTCTATACTGCGATTGCGATGATCGGGCTTCTCTTCACCGGTGCCTATATTTTGAAAGGGATCAAGTCCGTCCTTCATGGGCCCGTGAATGAACACTGGGCTCTTGGTGAACATAAATTAATCGAAATCAACTCGCGGGAAATCATTGTGATGGCTCCTATGATGGCCCTCATATTGGTCATAGGGATCTTCCCGGCATGGATTTTAGATGTAATCAATAAAGCCATGCTATTGTTGTTCCACTAAGAGGGTATCATGCAACTTCCGTTCCTGAGTGTGATCGTATTCACCCCGATGGTTGCCGCGCTCGTCCTGTTGACATTTAAACCCGAGCAGAAAAAAGGTATCCGTGTCACTGCTCTGACCGCAGCACTTCTTGCCCTGGCGTTGTCCATCTGGGTGTATTTTGGTTACGATAAAACAGTCGCCGGTTACCAGTTTGTCGAAAAATACAGTTGGATGCCACAATTGGGGATCAGCTTGCACTTTGGCGTAGACGGGTTGAGTGTCCCGCTGGTCTTGTTGACCGGAATTGTGATGGTTACCGGGGTGTTAATTTCCTGGGGGATTGATGACCGCCCACGCGAGTTCTTTGCCTTCCTATTTATCCTGGCAAGTGGAGTTTTCGGGGTTTTTGCCTCCCTTGATTTGTTCATGTTGTTTTTCTTTTATGAGATTGCCGTCTTTCCCATGTTCCTACTCATTGTCATCTGGGGCTGGGTCAAAACGCGTGAATATGCCGCGATGAAACTGACGCTTTATCTGTTTATCGGCTCGGTGGTTTCCCTGGTGGGTGCCCTTGTCATGTTCTGGACGAGTGGTGGACAAACTTTTGATATGCTCGTCCTCGAAACGGTGAAGTTTTCACCGGCATTTCAGATTGCCTGGTTCCTTCCTGTTTTCCTGGGGTTCGCTGTCCTGGGCGGTATCTTCCCGTTCCACAACTGGTCGCCAGATGGCCACGTGGCCGCCCCAACGGCCGTGTCCATGTTCCATGCAGGTG
>JBGOZL010000447.1:0-2736 GCA_041480185.1 Anaerolineae bacterium | reverse complement strand
GTAAAGCTTGCCGTCGGCGGGGGCGAGGTCAAACGATTGGCCGGTGAGCACAATCCCGTCATTTTTAAGATGTTTCTTGAACTCGTCGGTGGTCAAATTAACCCGGTAACCGGGGATGGATTCCATTTTATCGAGCGTCCCGCCGCTGAATCCCAGCCCTCTCCCCGACATTTTCCCGACAGGCAACCCGCAGGCGACAACCACCGGCAGGACGACCAGGGTGGTTTTATCCCCCACACCACCGGAAGAATGCTTGTCCATGGCAATATCAACCACGCCTGAAAGGTCGAGGATTTCACCGGAATGTGCCATCGCCAGGGTCAGATCAGTGGTTTCACGTGCGGTCATACCGTTAAGGAGCACTGCCATTGCCCAGGCAGAGACCTGGTAATCCGGAATTTGAGAATGCGTAAAACCGTCCACAAAGAATTTTATTTCTTCGCCGGTTAATTCCATTTTTTGACGTTTTTTGATAATGACGTCCACCGCGCGCATCGGTCACTCCTGCTCGACTATGCGTATTGTATCGTATTTATCGGGCGCGTTTAGATTTCCAATATTCTCTTAACCGTCTTCCAAACCTTGTCGAACATTTCCAGGGTCAGGCGGCCGGTTTGGGTGTTTTGGCGACTGGGGTGATAAGAGCATACCAGCCAGGAGGCTGACGGAAATTGATATGCAGCATTATGAGTAAATGTAACAGAAGGATCTCTAATCGCTAAAGTACGCAGGATGCCTTCAAAAGCAACCCTTCCCAGGGCAACAATTACCTTCGGGTGAATGAATTCTAGTTCTCGCTCCAGGTATGGCTGGCAGTTTGCCATTTCCTGCGGTTTGGGTTTATTGTCGGGTGGTACACAGCGGCAAATTGGAGCAGTATATAGGTTGAATAGAACCATGCCATCGTTCCGTGAAACTGAATTGGGTTGTGAAGCGAACCCGGCGCGATAAAGTGCCGGGTAGAGGAAATCGCCCGTAGCGTCCCCGGTAAATTGCCGCCCTGTCCGGTTGGAACCGTGTGCCCCGGGTGCCAGGCCGACCACAAAAACACAGGCATGCTCGTCGCCAAATCCAGGCACGGGTTTGCCCCAATAATCCCAGTCCCGGTAGGCACGCCGCTTTTCACGCGCCACACGCTCGCGCCATTCCACAAGGCGGGGACATCGCCGGCAGGTTAAGAGTTCAGTATTAAGATCCTGCAAAGTCACGTTTGGATTCTACCTTACAACTTGCACGAAGCCGGCTTATTGAGAATTTGAATGGCGGAGCGCGTATGAAAACTTTGATTTTTTTGGAAAAAGCGCTAAACTTATGATGAATCATAGGAGGAAGGCATGAAACCATTCCGAAAAAATGTCGCCATTGCGATAGACGGGGGAGGCATTCGCGGGGTAATCGTTACAAAAGCGTTATCGCTGCTTGAAACTCAACTCGGCAAGTCGGTGCATGAAATCTTCCGCCTAGCGGCAGGGACATCAACCGGGTCGATCATCTCGGCGGGAATTGGGTCGGGGCTGTCTGCATTCCAGATGCATCAGCTTTATGCCAGCCTTGGAGAGACGATCTTTAAAAAATCCTGGCGGACCTTCTTTTGGCCGCTAACACGCTACCGGTTTCCTCATGAACCTTTAGCCAATGCATTGCACGAACACCTTGGCGACACGAAAATGGGGGACTTCTGGACAGCGGATCCCCCCACCGACGTGGTCATTACAACCTTCGACCTGCTCGCCAATAAAACCTGTTTCGTAAAACCCTGGAAGCGGGAATACAAATACTGGCCGGTCATTCGGGCTGTTCTCGCCTCCAGTTCCATTCCAACATATTTCCCAGTTGTCGCGGGTCGTTTCGTCGACGGTGGAGTCGGCTCGTACGCCAATCCCTGTTACCTGGCAGCTTACGAGGCCTGTTTCTGTTTAAAATGGGATCCTGCTGAAACCACGCTGATCAGCCTTGGCACTGGACGCGACCCGAAGACAGTCAAACCCGGCCAGCCTGAGCGTTTCATGGCCTGGGATTGGCTCACCCCTACCCTGGATGCATTCCTGACTTCGGCCGCCGATCAGCAGGTTCATCTTGTGGATACATTTTTCCAAGGTATGGATTTCCGCCGTTTTCAGGTGGACTTGAAAGAGGCTCTCCCCCTGGATGACCCGCGCCAGATCCCAAAGCTGGAGGAATATGGGGACCAAATGGGTAAAATGATCCTGGCTGATCAGTACGACCGAGCGCTGGGTGTCACACCGGAATTGCCTACATCTCGACGTGCTATCCCAGCCTAGTAAATAAACATCGCGTCCCCAAAAGAATAAAAGCGATATTTTTCGCGCTTTGCAATTTCATATGCGCTGAGAATTTGTTCTCGTCCGGCAAAGGCGCTGACCAGCATGATGAGCGTGGATTTGGGCAGGTGGAAATTTGTGATCAGGGCATCGACAAGTTTAAACTTATAGCCAGGTAGGATATATAGATTAGTCGGTCCGCTGTAAGACACAATTCCATTTTTACCCACTTTAGCCGCTGATTCTATTGTTCTTACGGAAGTGGTTCCAACGGCAACAATTCTCCCGCCAGATTGGTGCGTTTGAGCAATTGCATCCACGGTTGCGGGCGGAATTTCACACCACTCGGTATGGATCTGGTGTTGTTCAGGGTTGGCTTCTGTCACGGGGGCAAAAGTGTCCAGCCCCACATGCAGGGTGACCTCGGCGAATTTGATACCTTCTGAGTTGAGTT
>JBGOZL010000446.1:0-2740 GCA_041480185.1 Anaerolineae bacterium | reverse complement strand
TCCGGCAGACACCTGAGATGATCGCCGAAGCCGCGCTGCAAGAGGATGTAGATGCCGTCGGTCTTTCCATCCTTTCCGGTGCGCACATGGCACTAATCCCCCCCATCCTAAAATTGCTCAAAGCCAATGGACAGGAGCATATCAAAATCTTCGTTGGAGGGATCGTCCCGGATGAAGATGTCCCGCGTCTGAAAGAAATGGGTGTAACAGGGGTCTATGGCCCCGGGGTGCCGACCGAAACGATCGTCAACGAAATCCGCGCATCCTTCAAACCCGCCAAATAAGCAATGGCCAAACCAAATATCAAACCGATCCTATCCGGAGAGCGCATGGCATTGGCGCGCCTGCTCAGCGAGGTGGAAAACAATTCCCCCGTGGGCCGGGCGGCACTGGATGAACTCTTTCCTCATACCGGAAAAGCACACCTGATCGGCGTGACCGGCGCCCCGGGAACCGGAAAATCGTCGCTTGTCAACCAGATGGCGCTTTATTACCGGGCCGGCAAGAATCCCAAACAGATAGCCATCGTGGCTGTAGACCCTTCCAGCCCGTTCACGGGTGGAGCGGTACTGGGAGATAGGGTGCGCATGCGCGACCTGGCCGGTGACCCGGGAGTATTCATCCGCTCGATGGCATCGCGTGGGTCGCTCGGCGGGCTGGCGCAGGCGACCGCAGCCATGGTGCAGGTATTCGATGCGGCAGGTTTCGATGCCATCCTGATCGAAACCGTGGGAGCGGGGCAAACGGAAGTGGATATTGCCCGGCTGGCGCACACCACGCTGGTGGTGGAGTCTCCAGGGCTAGGCGACGAGATCCAGGCCATCAAGGCTGGAATCCTTGAAATTGCGGACATCCTGGTGGTCAACAAGGCCGACCTCCCCGGCATTGAAAACACTGAGCGAGCCCTGAAGGGCATGCTTGGACTGGCTCACCCGGTGGCGAAGGTGTTCCGTCACCACGGGCAGGACATGGTCATCCCGAGCAGTAAAACAGAAAGCGCTGGATTGTGGGTGCCCCCGATCCTGCGCACGATCGCAACAGACGGAACGGGTGTGGCAGAGTTGACGGCAGCCATTGAACAACATGCACAGCACCTTCGCCAGAGCGGCGACTGGGGCAGGCGCGAGAGAGCCAGGCTGGAGGCCGAACTGGAAGGGCTGCTAACAGGTACGCTGGTTAAGCAGTTCCGTGAAGGTGTTTCCGATTCCCGTTATGAAAAGATGGTGGACAGACTGGTAAAGCGCAAGGTCTCACCATGGGGGGCGGTGAAGGCACTGCTGAAATAATAAACGACCCGCCAACGGGTCGTTCTGCTTTTAGAATTGGTAAAAGTTTAGTTCTGGTGTCCGAGGTGCCATGCCTGAGGGGAGGGTACCAAACGCGTTTCCCAGGTTAACGCTACAAACAGCCTTCCGCAATTTTTGTGAATAATCTAAACCAGGTTCTTAATTTCGACATACGGCAACTTCACCTCTTGTTCAACCAGAGGAACCATTTGCTGCCAAAGTTCCATAAATGCTCCCTTGCGGCGCTCGATTTCTTCGACCGTAAATGCGTTGAGCAATAAGACATCTTTTATCCGTTCATGAAAATTAAGGGGCAAGCGTTGTAATTTTTCAACACAGTAATAGCGCCATTTCATATCCGCAACAAGTTCGTTATTTATGGCGAACAACAGGTCAAAGAAATAGTTAAGCCCCTGATCGAACATATGGTGGGCGCTAATCATGTTGCCGCGCTCAACCCAGAGGTGGGTGAGACTATTAATATACCATTCCGAGAGTGCCAGCCCCGACATTAATAGCCACTTTCTTTCTTCCGGTTTCAATGGTACTTTTTCCTGCAACAGTTGGGTGATCAATCCTTTTGGATCGCAATAAACCTGGCATTGAGAATACGTCCAACGCTTTGACATGTCCCAGAGGAGTTGAATCCCAGAGTCAAAATCTTCAAGATGAATATGAATCTCAAAACCCTGGACTTTGAGAAAATTTGTTGTCAATGGAATCGTCGCTGCCTGTTTTTTGAAGAGGGCGATATCGATATCGGCCGCGTGATCAAAATAACCACGGGCGATGGCACCCAAAAAGACAATCCCGATAATATCTTCTCTCATATATTGCTGGACGAACTCTTTGGCTACCTGGGAAGCCTTCTCTAATTGCGAGGGATCTGAAGAGGCAATACTAAACTGTGCGCTCATAACATCCTTATTTAGAATACCGTGTCCAAATTGCAGAATGAAAAAGGTTGTAAAACCGAAATTTTATGGGATATCCAACCTTCCACCAGTGCCTACCGAACCTTATCAAGTGTTAAACCGCCACTGCTTCAATGGACCCAATGCGTCAGATTCCTTAGCGCATTGAAATATTCATGAATTACGATTTTTAAAGTTTGGGTGTTTCTACTTTGCGAATGGCTAATGAGCAATAACGGCGGCAATCCGGTGTTAGCACGCACCACATTCCATGTGTTTAACCCTTCCATTTATTTCTCTATGGGAACTCCGATAAGTGTGCTCCATTCTGCCCATGAACCATCATACAAACGGACTTTGGGGAAACCCAGCAGATAGGTCAAAACAAACCAGGTGTGGTTGGATCGCCCGCCAACGATACAGTATGAGATTACTTCCTTATCTGGAGTAACTCCGTTGCTGGTATATAGGATTGCAGTTCTTCAACCGACTTTAGGGTACCATCCTCCTTGAGCGTCAAGTCCCAAGGAATATTGACCG
>JBGOZL010000445.1:0-2743 GCA_041480185.1 Anaerolineae bacterium | reverse complement strand
GTGTAAGGGCTTTTGTCACCGCTGAAAGGACGCCGCCGGTCAGCACGTTTCGCTGGCCCCAGGGGTGTCCGTAGGCGAATACCATTTCTCCGGGTCGCGGCTCCTGGGTCGCGAAAATTGCAGCCGGATGTCCATGTTCGGCGATTTGCAGCAAAGCCAGGTCCGCGTCGGTATTCCGCTTCACGACTCGCGCCTTGTAGGGACCGCCGTCGTCCAGCGTGACCTGCAGCGCATTTCCGTTACCCGCTACATGGTTGTTGGTCAGCCCCAGGCCATCCCCTGCAAATACTCCTGCTCCTGCCCCTTGGCGCTCGTTGTTGACGACCACCAGCACGCCGCGGATACGATCCAGCAGGTCGTCGAGTGCGCTTTCGAATTGGGATGTCAGCCTCATGCGCGGGCTCCCACTTTGACCTTGTGCGTTTCCTGCTTGCCGCCGCGCAGGATCTCCACTGCGATCGATTTACCCACCGCATCGCCCGACAGTCTGGCAAAGAGTTCGTCATGGTCCTGGGTGGGGTTGTTTTCAATGCCCACCAGGATATCACCGACGATCAAGCCGCCTGCCTCAGCAGGGCTGTCGTTTTCCACACTGATTATCACCAGGCCTTTGGCTTGTTCTCTTTTGAGGGCTTTTTGTGTTGCCTCCGAAATTTCCACGCTTTGGCTGCGGATACCCAGGTAACCCCTCTGAACCGAGCCGTGCTTCTCGAGTTGTGCGGCCACACTCCACGCCAGGTCTGCAGGGATGGTGAGCGCTGTCCCGTACCCAAAGCCCGATGTGTTCAGCCCTACCACGCGTCCATCTGCATCCACCAGCGGGCCGCCTGAGAAACCGGGGTAGGGAGTGGTATCAGTGCGGATGTAGCGGTCGAGCATTCCACGCGGTGTGCGCACGGGCCCGCCTACCGCGCTGACAACTCCTAGGCTGGCTTCGATCCCCCCCGTGGAGGGACGTCCAAGCGCCAGGACAAGTTGCCCGATTTTGGCATCTGCTGAGATCTCAGCCGGCTTGCCTGCAGGGCGTTCGAGCCGCAGGAGCGCCAGGTCCGATCCGGGATCGCGCCCTGCCAGCTTGGCCTCCAGAACACTGCCGTCGTTCAGCGTGACGGTTATTCCTTCTTCCTGTTCGACCACGTGATCTGCCGTGAGGACAAGGTCCGCCGCGTAAACGAGACCGCTGGCAGACATGCGCCGGCGGGCATTGACCAGCACGGTGGAAGACCCTGCTTTTTCCGCTGCGGCGACCATGGCGTTCGAAAGTTCTACCAATACATTAGACATTTGTTTGCTCCTTGTTGATTTTACATCAGTATATCTTCACCTTTGGCTGATCGCATCGCCGAAACGACCAGTCCTTACCTGGAAAAAAGACTAGGGGACCAATTGCATAACCGAATGGTGAGCATCCCTGGTCGATAATTCATGAATGGGTTCCTGTATTCACTTCCGTGATGCATCAAGACCAAATGTTACTTTAGGGGTATCGTTGCATCAAAGCGGAATGTTACCGTGAGATTTTCCATAGCTTGGCGACTTTCGCATCGATGGTGGTCCTGAGCTGAACTGGATTGAGTTGGACATCCAGGTTGGTCAAACGGGCCTTGGTTTCGAAAGGAATATCTATTGCGGCCAGGACACGCTGGAAAGGGGTAGCAGCCGTATCATAGCGTTTGACGAGTTTTTTGTCCACGTGTTCTTTTGAGACCAGTTTCAAAACGGGCTGGAAGAAGTTGGTATACAAGCGCAGGTCTGCGTAGATGCTTTGTAAGAGCAGGTATTCTGCCTCGGTTTCGAGGCGGTCATAGCCGATGAGACGACGGACGACAGACCAGTTCTTCTGCTCAACATGGGCCTGGTCATTCTTCTGGTACGGGCGCGAACGGGTGAAAGTGATCTTTTCGGAAAGAGAATATTGGTAGAGCAGGTCGTTGATAAACTCGTTGCCATTATCTGAGTCGAGACCGAGCAAGAGGAAAGGCAGGTAAGTGCGCATGGCCTGGATGGCTTCGAAAACAGCCTGCTGGGAGCGATGGTGCACAGCCAGACACTCGATCCAGCCGGTGGAAAGGTCCACACAGGTCAACGTGTTGATATATTGGCCTTCTACGGACCCGCCACAGTGCGCCACCAGGTCAATTTCCAGGAAGCCGGGCTGGTCTTCATCCCAGGGAGTGTAGGTACGCACCGGGATGGCTTTCTTGAGCAGACTGCCAGGTTTGGTGGTGCTCAGGCCATGGGGATGCTCAAAGTGAGCTGGGCCCAGACAACGGTCGATCGTGGCAGAACTCATCTGCAATAAAAGTCTTTTGGTTTCCGCAGGCAGTGTCAATTCGCCGCATCGCTCCAGCACTTTCACCATCTCTGGGAGAAAAGGCTGTAGCCGTTTTGAGCAGATCCGACCGCATACTTCCCAAATCTGCTCCAGTGCCACCACCACTTCGCCCTGGTAGACTTTGTGAAATCCGTGTTTCTTGCCACTCTTTCGTGGATGACCATGTTTCAGGATCCGGATCGCATATTTGCGATGATAAGCCGTCGCAGCCACAAACTCATCCAGCATCGTTTTCTTCTTGGCTTTCTTTGCTTTCAGATAGCGTGGACGGATCTCTTCTAACAACTCTCGCTTGCTTCGTTGACTCATCATAGGCTCCCTCGCCAGTCTTACAGTCTCTGGCGTAGGGTAACATTTTTCTTGATGCAACGAAACTATCTATAGTAAGATTCAACTTGATGCAATGCG
>JBGOZL010000444.1:0-2745 GCA_041480185.1 Anaerolineae bacterium | reverse complement strand
CGGCAGCCCCCGCAAGCTCATCGGATGCAGCGACCATCGTTATTTTGAGTCTATAACCGAACAAGTCTTTCCAACCGCGCTCGTCAACCACGCCAGGGAGACCTGAAATGCCTATGGTGGTCCCAATTGTGCCTAGTCGCCAGGCTCGCCCGTGTGAGTCGATGATCAGTACACCAATTCGAGTTCCTGTAGCGATTTTAATTCTGCGTCTTATTTCAAGGGCAGAACGGTCGGGATCTTCCGGCAGCAATAATACCCAATTTTCTGGATTACCTCCTTTTCCCTCAACATTGGAATGATCAATGCCCGCACTGGCGCAAATGAAACCCAGCTTATGTTCCACAATGATTGTTCCCGGGCGGACTCGAAGGACTTCTTTACTCTCTCGAAGAATTATTTCTACCAGGCGAGGGTCCTTTTCGCTCCTCTTCGCCAATTCAACAGCTTCCTTCGAAGGGGTAATGGTCTCTAGATTCACCAGTCTGCCTTCGGCTTTACTGACAATCTTCTGTGTCACAACGAGAATATCGGCATCCTCCAGGGTAATCCGCGCAGTTTGCAAGGAAGCAATGAGCAAATCTGCCAGGATATCGCCCGGGAAAATAAGGGGCATTTGTGGTAAGGGAGTGAAGGTCAGTGTCATATTTCACGGGCTGGCGCCTGTACTCCTGTAATCTGGATTCCGGCTGATGTGCTGCCATATAGTTTATTTATACCAATCAATATGCTCGTCAAACCTTCTACTACCGCTGAATTCTCTATCGGACCTGCATCCCAGCCGGTTAGTCCAGCAGCTGTGACAAGTTTTAAGGTTACAGAACGGGCTTCTTTGCTTGTCCCGGTGACCAGTACGTCACATTCGACCGGTTTCTCGAATAAAAGATGTTCACTGGAAATATTTTGGAATGCTGAGGTCACTTGCACTTCTCCTCCCAAGATAGCGGATGCTTCTTGTGCTGCACTCCCGGCCGGAGGCATCTTCACCTTTGTCACTTTAGATGGGACAAGTGGCACGGTTACATCAATCAGAATTTTCCCTTTCATCATATCCCTGACGGTTTCCAGCGTCTCCCTATGGGCAGCATATGGGACTGTCATTGCGATGATGTCACTTCGTTGAACAGCATCCAGGATAGTGGTTCCTTCGATGAAGGCTCTACCACCCAGTAGGTTGATTAATTCACTCGCTGTATTTTGAGCTTTTTGTGCGGACCGTGAACCGATTAATACCCGGTAGCCAGCTTTTGCCCAACGATATGCAAGACCTTTACCTTCTTTTCCGGTTCCGCCTAGCACTGCGATGGTCATCAAAATGGGCGAATCGATCATTATATTCTTCCTACATCTTATTGATTCCCGAATTGGGATTTGTCATTGATAAAATTGGTGTGAAAATGGTTATGGCATTAGACAAAATAGCAAATATTGGGTTAAGTCCACCTGTAACAAGGCGGGTTCGCGCTGTAGAGTCGGATTAGTGACCGACTCCAAATTGACCTGGGTCAGGTACCTCAATGCCTCGTGCAGCCATCTCAGACAGGGTTTGGAAGACCGCTTCACGAAGTATCAATTCACTCCCATACATGGTTTGAAAGAGTGCGCCAAAGACCCCCTCCACCGGCATTATGCGCAGGTAGGAGAGTGATGCAAGACGTTCTTCTTCGGTACCAGATTTGAGAGCCAATAATAGTAAATCGGTGGGTGGCTTGTCGGGCGAGACTCCCAATCCTTGTTTTCCCGCGAAAGCAATGATCCATGGACATTCTGTCGGGGGAGGCAGTCGTTGTGGGATATGTGGGTTGGCTCGCTGGAGATTTTCGATTACTTCCGTTGCTGCATTTCGGACTGCCCATTGATCATCTTCTGCCATCATACGATTTACTATTTCTTCTGCCCAGCGTTCCGGGATTCGACCCAAGCCATAAGCGACTGATCTGCGGACTAACAGATCATCCTTCATCGCAGAACCTTCTTTCAACATCGCGTAGCCCTCTCCGGGGTGATTGGCTAAAGCTTCGGCAGCAGCACGTCGAAGGTTCTCGTCACCATGGAGTAGAGCGGAAGCGACGCTGTCCATCGCAGAATTTGTACCAATGTTTACGAGAGCCAGGCAGGCAGCTCGTCGGACAATCGGGCTTTGATTACTAAAAAGGTTGGTAAGCAATTCGATGGCTTTTGTATCCTGCAGGGCGCCAGAACCAAGGGCTGCAAGTAATAACAGGTCGTTATCTTCTTCTTCAAGCATTTGCCTGAAGGCAGAAGCGATACTTGGCTCTCTACTTTGAATGAGTGCGCAGAGAGCTTGGCCGCGTAGACCAATTGGCTGACCGGTTTGCCGTAAAAGCTCGAGGAGTGACGTCATCACCCGGCCACGCCACGCAAATTTACCCGGAGCATCCCGCAGCCACCGGGCCGGGATTAGCAGGTTGCGTGAGAGTGGGCGATCCAGTGTGGAGAGATATTTGTCAACTTGTGAAGTTACATCACCGAAAGTTGCCAGGAAATGCAGTGCCAGGGTTTTACCAGTCGAAGGTTGTTGATCGATAATGGATTCGGATTTGTAGTTTGCCAGGGATTTTCCAGCCAGGTACCCGCAAAAAATCGGGTGAATGAAACGCAATCGATTATTTCGATGATGTGTCAGCAAACCGCTATCCACCATTTTGGGTAATAGGCCAGGAGAAGGAGCTTGAATTTGTTCAGGTTTTGTAACGGTTGAATCAGCACCTGGTTCATCAGCATTTG
>JBGOZL010000443.1:0-2750 GCA_041480185.1 Anaerolineae bacterium | reverse complement strand
TGCAGGGCACCATTTACCCCGACGTGGTCGAGTCCGCCGCTCCGGACAGGAATAAAGCGGCCAGGATCAAGAGCCACCACAATGTGGGCGGCCTGCCAGCGGTTATGGAAATGTCGATCATCGAGCCGCTGCGCTACCTGTTCAAGGATGAGGTGCGGGCAGTGGGGGAAGCCCTGGGCTTGCCTGAAAACCTGGTCTGGAGACAGCCGTTCCCGGGTCCGGGGTTGGCCGTTCGATGCCTTGGAGAGGTAACCCCCGAGCGCGTTGCCTGTCTGCGCCAGGCGGATGCCATCTTCACCCAGGAGTTATCCGCTGCGGGGCTGCTGGGAAAGGGCGCCGGCACCAACCAGGCATTCGCGGTACTGCTGCCGGTCCGCTCGGTGGGCGTGATGGGTGACGAACGGACCTACCAGGAGGTTTGCGCCATCCGGGCGGTGGTGACCGACGACTTCATGACCGCCGACTGGGCGCGCCTGCCGTATGATCTGCTGGCAAAGGTGGGCAGCCGGATTGTGAACGAAGTGCACGGAATCAATAGAGTAGTGTATGATATTACCAGCAAGCCGCCTGCGACTATTGAATGGGAATAAGATGGTTGACAACATTGTCACCAACAAATCTCCCCGAGCAGCCTGCGCCAGTGGTCGCTCGTATAGAGGTCATCCCTGCAAGCGGCTCCCCTTGCAAGCTGACGGGGCAGGGTGAAGGGTACGGTACTTTCCGATGGGAGATTGAATATGACGAACGCGATTGAACCTACCAAGAGGATACCACCCGAGCTCCGCCATTCCATCCCGCCCGCGCCCATCCACCCGCTGGCGGCGCTTACGACCATCGTGCTGGATACCGTCTTTGGCATTTTCGAGTTGATCGACCCGCTGGCTCTGATCCTGACCAGTGTTACCGTGGGGGTATTGGGCACAATTAGCACCACCCTGATCCAGCATTACCTGTCGAAGGACGAGTGGGGGCCGTCGGTGGCGAAGGGCCTGGTGATGGGCATTATTGCCGGCGTGCCATTCCAGGTGACCGGGACTGCGGTGGGTGCCATCCTGCTCGGCTGGGCTGGAGCGAGCCAGTGGATCAAACTGCCTGGACCGAAGAGCAAACCGGAAACGCCTTCCGAGTCTGATGAAATTGTGGATGTGGAAGTCAAGGATGTAAAATAAGGCGGCGAGGCGAAATTTAAATCCAGCCTCATTTTGGAAACCCTTGCTTTTAAGCTGATTTATGTAAACAAATATATTCAACGTTAATTTGTAAAACTGAATGCGTAATTTCCTGGCAATATTTCTTGGCGTAACCCTGCTTTTTGTCGGACTGAATCCTGCCCATGCCCAGGGCAGCGCCCGCCTCAGCCTTTACGCATTGCAGACCGATACGTTTCCATCTATCACCGCCGGGCTGGACGTGTTCGATGCATCCGGCAACTTCGTAACCGGGCTGAACCGCACGGACGTCACCCTGCTGGAAGATAATCTCCCCCGCCCACTCACCAACCTCAAAGAACTCCAGCCGGGGACGGAATTCGCCCTGGCATTGGACCCAGGACCTTTCTTTGCCTACCGGGACGTCAATGCCGTCACACGTTTTGACAAAGTAATGAAAGCATTGAAGGAGTGGGCAGCCACACACCCCGATTCTCTGGGCGATGACTTGAGCTTTATTCCCACCGGGGGGACTCAAGTTACCCACTTGGGGACGACCGCCGCATTTTCAGAAGCCCTCGGGGCATACGCACCGGACCTGAATACACTGGTCTCCAGCCCCCAAACCCTTTCAGTTGCCCTGGATGCAGTTTCCGAACCAAGCTCTCAACCCGGCCGGAAACCCGTGGTGTTGTACATCACCAACCTCCCGGCCGCAGGTGACATCCCTATTCTGCAAAACCTGACCCAGCGCGCCGTGGCCAGTTTTATTCGCGTGGATGTCTGGATCGTGACCTCGCAGGCTTTCTTCTCCACATCCGGTGCCACGGCTCTCAAGGATTTAGCCATCCAGACTGGCGGACAATCCTTCCCTTTCTCGGGCGCTGAGCAATTGCCCAGCCCGGATACTTACCTTGCACCCCTGCGCCACACCTACCAACTGGAGTATTCTTCCGGCATCCTCACCTCCGGAGGACACACGCTGGCGGCGCAGGTGAGCCTGAATGGTGAGCCGGTCACTTCCACGGATTTGCCCTTTGAAATGGATGTCCAGCCGCCCAACCCGATCCTGATGGCCCCGCCGCTGCAGATAGTCCGCACGGCGCCGGATGCACGCACCACCGCGATCTCTTCATTCATACCCACCCAGCAGATCATCAGCATCATTATTGAATTCCCCGATAAAAGGACCCGTCCCCTGGTGCGAACCATGTTGTATGTGGACGGTGTGCTGGAGGCCGAAAACACTTCCACCCCCTTCGACCAATTCGCCTGGGATTTGAAAGGGTACACAACCAGTGCCCAGCATATCCTCACCGTGGAAGCCGTGGACAGCTTCGGCTTGAGCAAGGTGAGCCTGGGGGTGCCGGTGCTGATCACCATCGTCCAGCCACAGGTGGGATTGCTTCCCTGGCTTTCCAGAAACAGCCTGTGGGTTGCACTGGGAGCCATCTTTTTCGCCGGCGGGGGGCTGGTCGTCATCCTCACCCACAGCCGGGTAAAAAATCGTCGTAAAGCACCCACCAGCCGTGGAGCCCGCCAGGACCCGTTGACCCAACCCGTCCATCCGGAGAGGAGAAGGCGTGGTCTTAACCTGGCGCG
>JBGOZL010000442.1:0-2761 GCA_041480185.1 Anaerolineae bacterium | reverse complement strand
CAAAGGTGGATGTGGAAACAGGGCTGACGCACACCATTGCATCTTTCAAAGAAAAATTGGCGATGAAATGAGCTTGGTTGTCAATTCAAAAGAGCGAATTCGTTTTGTTCGGTTTATTTCCGTCGGCGCCACTGGCGCGGTCATAGATTTCGGGATAATGAACTTGTTTTCGAAACTATTCAACATGCCGCTAATCCTGGCAGGCACAATTTCCTTTATTTGCGCCATTATAAGTAACTTCATTTTCAACAGATTCTGGACATATCCAGACTCGCGCTCGCGAACGATTACCAAGCAATTGACCATGTTCTTTATCGTAAATGTGGCGGGGCTTGCCATTCGCCTTCCCATCCTGCACTACCTTGAGCCTACCATGCTGAAACTATCTGAACAATTGCTTACTTTTGTACCATTAACCTCCGCTGTCCTGGGAAAAAACCTGACCCTGGCAGTGGCGGTCAGCGTAGTATTGCTCTGGAACTTTTTCATCAACCGTTATTGGACGTATAATGATGTTGACATGGTGACCTTATGAACACACAACCCCAGCTATTAATAATACCCATTTACACATCGCGCGGTGATGCGGAAGCTTTCCTCGTTTACCCCTATCTTTTTAACCGATTAGGGGAATGGATTGGCTGGGTAACCGCAGACCGACAGGTTTATTCGGTGCTCGGCTTCTATGTGGGAGATTTGACTGCCGAGCCGCGCATTATTCGGAAACGCATAACCGCCACCCTTAAACCCCGTAGAACACCTCCGGAACGACCGCAAAAGTTAGCTGTATCGGCCACGATCCCCCTTGCTCCATTAATGGGCGACCTTCGCTTCGGAGTGTTGGACGTTCTCCTCGACGAACCTGAACGCCTGCACACATTGGATGCCGGAGAGTTGCGCCAGGATCTGGACTAGTTACCCATGGACCAATTCCACAACCCAAAACCCATGAGCGCATCGCGCATTCAATTGGCACAAATTATGATGCCGGAGCACGCTAATACGCAAGGAAATGTCCATGGAGGTTGGATCATGAAACTGGTGGATGAAGCTGGAGGCTTGGCCTCCACCCGCCACGCTGCCCACCGAACCGTTACAGTGGCGATCGATCAGATGGTTTTTCATCACCCCATTCATATTGGTGACCTTGTTCTCTTTAATGCTGAGGTAACATATGCCGGGAGGACTTCAATGGAAGTCGAGGTGAAAGTCATTGCTGAAAACCCAATTTCTGCAGCGCAAATATATACAAACGCGGCTTACCTGGTCTATGTGGCGATCGACGATAGCGGAAAACCAACACAAGTCCCACCCTTAGTGGCCGAAACACCTGAAGAGCAAGCGCGCATGGATGCGGCGGTGGCAAGACAGCGAAGACGGCTTGCAAAAAAGTTAGATCATAATCAGAACCTATAATGGGTTGTATAATCCTTTTTCTGCAATTTCCTATTACTTTCTGGGCGTACCGTATCTAGGTAATGAGCACAACAGACGATCCTCCTGAAGAAACCGAACCGAAAGAACGAATTGCACACCCATTCCGTACGTTGCGGGAATTGGTGGATTTCGTTTCCGGGAAAAGTTTGCCGTCTGCGGAATCTGAGGAGGGGTTAAGAACCGAAGCCCTGCCCTTCCCTTTCCTGGCCATTGTTGGACAAAAAGAAATGAAGCTGGCTCTTCTGCTCGGATTGATTAACCAATCAATTGGCGGGATCCTGCTCGTTGGTCCGCGTGGGACTGCCAAAACCACTGCAGTTCGCTCCCTTTTAGACCTTCTCCCCCAGGTCGAAAGAAGCCTCTGTTTTTATGGCTGTTTACCTGAAGACATCGAAATTGGTGGTATGGACTCCGTTTGCCCCAATTGCGCCAAAAATTATGCTGAAGGTGAACCGTTGTCAGCTACTGACCGCGTCCACCTGATTGAACTTCCGCTCAATTCCCAGTTGGATGACGTGGTGGGTGGGATTGATGAACAACTTGCAATAACCCATGAACGGATGCGCGTACGGCGTGGAATCCTGGCTCAAGCTGACCATAACCTGCTTTATATTGATGAAATCAACCTGCTTGCGGACAATATTGTTGACGCCATACTGGACGCGGCCGCCCAAGGATCATACACGGTTCGACGAGGTCCAATATCAGCCACCTACCATGCCAGGTTCGTTCTTGTGGGTTCGATGAATCCCGAAGAAGGGCGTCTACGCCCCCAAATCCTGGACCGGTTCGGGCTAAGAGTCATTGTGCGCGGATTGGACAACCTTTCTGAAAGGCTCGAAGCCTACCGGCGTGTGCAGGCATATTTATCCAACCCACGAGGAATGGCTACAACTTACTCTGATGAAACGCTGGCTGCCGCTGAGGAGATCCAATCTGCCCGAGTTCAATTACCAAGAGTGGTATTACCGGATAAAGTAGCCAAACCGGCAATAAAACTGATTCATAAGTTAGGCATAGACAGTTTACGAGCTGAGATCGCATGGTTCGAGGCTGCGCGTGCCTATACCGCGGCTGATGGTCGGATTAAGGTGACCTCGGAGGATTTGCGTGCTGTGGCTCCAATGACTTTGCGATTAAGACGTTCCGCGTTTATGGCAGAATATTTCAATGGCCAGGAAGGGGAGGAATTGGAATTGAGCACGCTGCTGAGCAATATTGGAAAGAAATTAACTTGAATCGACTTTTTTTTCTGGTATAATCTCGTGCGCTTGACTGGTCCCATCTGCGGCCACCCCTGCCGATGCGGAGACCTGCTCAAAAT
>JBGOZL010000441.1:0-2761 GCA_041480185.1 Anaerolineae bacterium | reverse complement strand
CAGAACAAAGGCACCAGCAGATCCCGGCGTGCATAATCTGTCCCAACCGGTCCATACACCTGTCCCAATAGCACTAGTTGGACCTGGAGATCGCTGTCCGGCTCAAAAAGCTGGCTCGTGATCGTCAGTTGGTATGTCCCGCGTTCTGGAGTCAGCTCCGCCGAGCCCGGTTCTGCGAATAGCATATTGAATGCTGGCTTGGCGTATTGCGAAGTCATATCGTACCAGTTTCTCCAGGCGGGATTCTGGCTGATAAGTTGAGGGATTGGAATGCCTTTCTCAAAATCATAGCTCGAGTCCCGTCCTGTGATGGTTCGTTTGAGATTGAGACTCCTGCCGTCCGGGTACTTCCATTCCAGTGTAACGAAGGGAGGCTGCTGGTCGTATTTGGGGTCGAAATAAAGAAAGACTTCGCTCGGGACTCCCTTATAGGAATAATCAAATGTGAATGTAATTGTCTTTTCGGTCCAGCCATTTTCCAGCGGACGAATAGCCATATTGGTTCCCTTGCTATTCTGATCCATGATCAATGTGGAAAGCCACGGGGGGTTATTGAATAAATTTACCCATATCGGCATGGCTGCCTGCGGAATGTAACTGCGACCGGTCAAACGCTTCTGCTCATAATCCTTTCCAACTTGTGCGTATGGGAGGGCAACTACTGCATAGATCGATCCGGCGAATAATAAGAGGATAACCGTCAGCCCAAATATGGCCGATGGGTACCGGCGCAGTTCCCTGAAAAATAACCTACTCCTCTCACGAAGGTCGAGGCTGGATCTTTTGAAATTACCTGCCGCCTGAGTCCAAGAAATTCTTTGCCTGCGCGTGGGACCCTGGACCCTGCTCCCATAATCCAGGCCTTTTCCCTTCCTCCAGCGATTAAAACGCTCCCTCCACTTTGCATCTCTCGATTTAACTCTCGCATGGGCTTGCAGTTCGTTATTTGCCGGAAGAAGGCGAATGCGTGGGTCAATAATTACATAGACCAGATCGAGGATAAATGCAACACTCCCGAGCAGGTAGGCAAAGATGACCACGATCCCCACTGTAATCATTAACTGGCCCGGCGCCATACTTTCTCCCCAGAAATTGGGCAGAGATTTGATGTACAGCCAGCCCAATCCCGGCCAGCGGAAGGTCACCTCCAGCGCCATACACAGCTGCCAGAATCCGATCAGAGTGGTTGCAAAACTTGTAATGAAAAAAGGCAACGCGGGCCTCAGAATGTATTTTCTTTCCAGCATCCTGGAGGGCAAACCCTTGGCTTTTGCGAGTTCAACATAATCCTCTTCCGAGTAGATGATGAAAAAGGTCCGCCACGCATACACCACCTGGAATAAAAGGCTGAGTATGATGGCAGCTACCGGCAGGATCATGTGTTTGGAAACGGACAATAGATACTCAAGTTGGTTCCCGGGCTTGGGAATGTCGTACATGCCGCTGAAAGGGAGCCAGCGTAACTGAACAGCAAAGATGGTAAGCAACAGAAATCCAAACACCCAGCTCGGCACGGAAGAGATCGGCGCCAGGGTTGCAAAAATTCGATCTGCCCGTTTTCCATAATTCCGCACCAGGTATAAGGAAAGAGGCGTTCCGAACAGGAATACCAGCAGATAAGCAGTTGCCACCAGCAATAACGTATTGGGCAGATATTGCACTATGATGTCGGTTATCCTGGAGGTTCTTTTCTGCGGGCCCATGCCGCTCGACCACGAGCCCAGCTTACCCCAATCAAATGTGAGCGCTTTAATGGTCCACAGCATGTTACGCGGCAGGTACGGAAGATTTAATCCCGCTTCCGTACGCAGTTTTTCAGTCAGGGCGTTTACTTGATCTTGATTGGGGACCCCGTTGGAATCAAAGTCTATGGTTCCATTCTGTAGATTGGTTTGTATGACAAGATATAGCTGTGCTTCAAGGCTTGTTTCAAATGGGGATACGGGTGGTCCAAGTCCACGCCGCGATGGATAGCTGCACAGTAAAACGGTGATAAAAACCCCGATGAAAATAGTCACCGCAATAGTCAACAGTTTGCCGGCCAAATACCACACTGTTCTCATAACGGGGTGGGGGCGTGGAGCGGCTTGTGTGATAATCGGCAGGAGTTTCTCCCCGACCTGCTCCTGGGCCGCCGGTTCTGGTTGTGAACCTGGTTGAGAGCCTTCGTCCCGCCCCGGTCTTTCGGGTGGGATGTCTGCACTTATAGGCTTTCCGGTTTCTTTCCGTAGACGATCCGCCGCCCAATGCATCCCCTTGCGAGCGCGTTCACTGTGCGGGTCGATCTTGAGTTCTCGTTCGAGATATGCCACGCTGGCCCGCGGGCTGCTAAATGCTGCCAGAATCAGCCAGGGTTCTTCCAAGTCCGGGCACAGGTAAGCCGCCGTCCTGGCCCAACGGTAGGCGGCCGGATAGTCACCCTGTTGCATGGCTTGACGGGCATTCAGAAGCGCTTGCTGTGCAGATTCAGAATCGGTTTTCATGGCGCCGGCTGGAGGCTTTTAAACCCGACAAAACTATACACACCTATTACCGAAATTCCACGTCGAAATATTTTTCCGTCATTTTCACCCAAACTGGGTGAATATTTTGATGGAGCTTTGTTAAGTTTAGCATTGTTATTGCCATTCTGCATATATTTCCGTAAATAATTTCTCAAAACTGAATATTTTGGAACGTTTTCACCGTCGCGGTTAAATGGAAAAAACTGTCCGGTATATTTCAGAACGATAATTATGCCAGGCATTTTTCACACACATCT
>JBGOZL010000440.1:0-2766 GCA_041480185.1 Anaerolineae bacterium | reverse complement strand
CAGTCCGCGTTTAACAGCGCGGATGTGATCGTAGAGGGCGAGTACCACACGCCCTACCAGGAACACGCATACCTCCAACCGGAGGCCGGGCTGGCATATATTGACGAGGCAGGCCGAATTACAGTTGAATGCGCCGGTCAGTGGACGCATGCCGACCGCGAAAGCATCGCACATGCCCTTGGCCTTGCTGAAGAGCAGGTGCGCGTGATCTATCCGGCGATCGGGGGCGCCTTTGGAGGGCGCGAAGACCTATCTGTCCAGGCTGTGCTCGCCCTGGCAGTGATGAAACTTAAGCGCCCGGTCAAGATCGTCTGGAGCAGGAAGGAATCCATCGTCGGGCACGGCAAACGCCACCCGATGACCTTAAAAACAAAATGGGCTGCCACCAAGGACGGTAAACTGCTCGCAGCCGAGACGACTGTCATTGCTGACGCGGGGGCGTACATGTATACCACCAACAAGGTGCTCGGGAACTGTACCATCACTGCCACCGGACCGTATTTCATCCCCAATGTAAAGGAAGATGTCTACGGCGTTTACACCAACAATGTCCCAACGGCTGCTTTCCGCGGCTTTGGCGCGCCGCAGGCCTTGTGGATGGCTGAACTCCAAATGGATAAATTGGCTGAAAAGCTGCATCTTGATCCGGTCGAGTTTCGTCACCGCAATGCGCTCCGGGAGGGTGACACCCTCAATGTGGGCACACCGGCTCCGGGTAAGGTAAGTATCGTACAGTGTATCGAAGCGGCACGTGACCGGTTCGGCTGGTCTGAAAAACGATCCTCAACCACCAATCACCCATCCACGCTCGTCCGAGGGCGAGGTTTTGCCTGCGGGTTCAAAAATGTCGGCTTCTCGTTCGGCTACCAGGAAAATTCCTGGGCGCGCGTCGAATTACATGGGAAAACCGAAATCGACCACGTGGTCGTCTGGCATGCCGGGGCGGAGGTCGGGCAGGGTGCACACACGGTTATGGCACAGTTCGCTGCCGGAACGGTCGGCGTCCCATTCGAAAAAGTAACCATGGTCACCTCGGATTCAGCTACCATGGGCAACCCCGGCAGCGCCTCAGCCTCGCGCATGACTTTTATGTCGGGGAATGCCATTCGGGGTGCCGCGGAAGGCGCACTGGCGAAGTGGAAAGCCGAGGAACGCCCTGCCATTTCAGAATATACCTACCTTGCTCCCAAAACCACTCCCTTTGACAAGGAGACAGGGTATTCAATGCCGAACCTCTCCTATGCCTATGCAGCCCAGGCCGTGGAGTTGGAAGTGGACCTGGAGACCGGCTTCATTAAAATCCTGCGGGTTGTCTCCGCAGATGACGTTGGGCAAGCCATCAACCCGGCACTTGTCCAGGGGCAGATCGAAGGCGCGGTGGTGCAGGCTGAGGGGTACGCTCTCACCGAGAATTTCATCACTCAAAACGGGCACATTCTGACCGACCAGCTCAGCACCTACCTGATACCCACTGTGCTCGACATCCCGGATGCGGTCGAGTCGGTCATCCTTGAAGTAGCAGAACCGAACGGTCCCTTCGGGGCGCGCGGCCTGGGCGAATTGCCATTCCTGCCGCTGGCGCCGGCAATTGCTGGAGCCCTTCACGATGCCACCGGTGTCTGGTTCAACGAATTCCCGCTCACTCCCGAGCGCGTGTTGCGCGGATTGGGAAAAATCCATTAATGGCCCAGGTGCTCTCCAGGTACAAGTACAAATTGCTGATTTTTTCACTTTTGCTGGCAGCGTCAATTATTTCCTTTTTGCTGGCAAGGGCACGCATCGCATACAGCAGCACAAATGACTATTCAGTCTTAATCTGGAATCTCGGTCTTGCCTGGATCCCGTTTGTATTTGCTTCAATTGCCTACGTGGTTTCTTGGTCACGGAAGCTGCTCTACCTTGTGGTGCCGGTCTGCGCATTCATATGGCTGGTGTTTTTCCCAAATGCTCCCTATATCCTGACGGATTTCCAGCATCTCAGCACAAATACCAATAATGCGCCATTATGGTTTGATGTTCTTATGTTGCTCTGGTTTGCCTGGACGGGCTTGCTCCTGGGCGTGGTATCCCTCTATTTTATGCAGGAGATTGTCACACGCACCTTCGGTAGGATCACTGGTTGGGTTTTCACGATCCTAGTAACCATCCTGAGTAGCCTTGGGATTTTCCTGGGACGTTTTTATCGCTGGAACAGCTGGGATATTTTTGGTGACCCCCTACCGATCGTCCATGACATTTTTGGATGGCTCAAAGATCCTTTTTCGAACCTGCGTGTCTATGGGTTTACGTTCCTCTTTACATTACTATTCCTGTTTGTCTACCTCGCCATCCATGCATTCGGAAGAGTGATGCAGGAAAGACAAATCCAGGATGCAGACAATAAATAGTCATCGAAGGGACGGCATGACGTCCCCGACCTAGGGGGGCTGGGGTTTTAAAAAAGGCTCAAAATGATCCCATTTGATTACCACATGCACACCATCTTTTCTGAGGACGGCGACGATAGCATGGAGGCAATGTGCCTGCGCGCGATTGAGCTATGTATCCCCGAGGTCGGTTTCGCGGAGCACTGGGATGTTGGTCCCTACGAGAAAAATCCGCGTTTCTTCCAACCTGAAACCTGGCATGCGGAAATGAACCGTTTGCGTGCTCTTTTCGCCGATAAATTGACCTTCCGCGCCGGGATCGAGATCGCCGAACCACACCTATACCCGCAGCCTGCCGCCGAAATTCTGACACGTGCTCCCTTTGATTACGTTTTCGGTT
>JBGOZL010000439.1:0-2766 GCA_041480185.1 Anaerolineae bacterium | reverse complement strand
CCGCAAATGTCTCTTCGAATGCGCGCCGAGTGGAAAAAGCCAGCAACTGCCGGTTCACAAAGGCAAAGTTTGCTGCCGCCCGCATCGCTCCGAGATAATCCTGTCCCTCCGGGCTGTCCATCGGCGCACATACTAATTCGCGATCGGGCAATTCTATCCCGTACCGCTTTATTACAGATTGAAAATCCTGCACGTAATCGGTGCAGACCTGGTGACCAAGTCCGCGCGAGCCGCAGTGAATCTGGACAACCAAACAGCCTTGGCGGAGACCGAAAACAGAGGCAGTCTTAGAATCCAGAACAGCTTCCACCCAATCCACTTCGACGAAATGATTACCTGCTCCCATTGAACCGATTTGGTCGAGCCCGCGGGTCTTGGCACGGGTACTGATCTTGGCGGGGTCCGCTCCCTCCAGGCAACCTTTCTCTTCAGTCCGGGCGATGTCATTTTCAGTAGCGTATCCGTTCTTGAGAGCCCAGTGCGAGCCAGTGCGCATCAGGCGATCAAGTTCCGGAACGTTGACATGCACCACACCCTTCACACCCACGCCGCTTGGACAGTGCTGATTCATCTGGGTGGCGAGGCGGTCTAGATATGGCAAGGCATCTTCCAATTCGATGGTTGATGCCAGCAGGCGCACCCCGCAGTTGATGTCATACCCGATCGCACCCGGAGACACCACCCCCTGGGGAAATCGGGTGGCAGCCACTCCGCCAATCGGGAAGCCATAACCCTGGTGCATATCCGGCATTACAACTACCGCCCCCACCAAACCCGGCAATGTGGAAGCGTTGACCGCTTGCTCGAGCGATTTATCCCCCAGGATCTGCGCGAGCAGTTCACGTGTGGAGAATATCCGTACCGGGCCGCGCATATCTCCCCGGAACGATCTCGGGATTTCCCACTCGCAGTCACTTATTTTTGATAAATCCTGCAATCGGATCATTTGGTTCTCGCATTGCCTTCAATATTCTTCTTCTGGATATATCGTGAAGCATATTCCAGGCGGCAAATCTATACGTCAAGCACAACATCCACTTCCAAGCCTTTTTTTGTCTGCCGGATTTGCAGATTATGGTATGTCACGGCCTTGATGGCTTTGTCTAAGGAATAGATGGAAGCACCCTGCAACACCGCAGACAGGTGCATTGACTGGCCGGCACCAGGATCGATACTCAATTCGTAATTGTCAAATGCCAGGTGATCTTGTTCAGCAAAATAGGCAAGTTCTGTAAGAAAGGAAACCAGCAGGCTCTCTGCATCATCTGCGGAAGTAGAAAATGTTCTCTGCACTCGCGGCTTTTCAGCTAACCTGATTCCTGCCAGAGTGTTCATGCCTCTGGCGGATTCCACGAACAGTTGAACTAGGTCACCTGCCCAGACGCGCATACACCAATCCGCAGTATGGGAGAGTTCTTTAAATGGCATGGACAAATTGTAATCGTTTTTAAGGGAGCAGAGTGTCTTTATCGGCGCGCTTGAAATGTGCCCGGTATGCAGCAGATTCCGCCAACAGCGCCTGGACTTCCATCCTCAACCTCGCAGCGCCACCCAGGTCGTTGATCGTCTTGCCGGGAGCCACCCAGAGTTGATCGCTTTCCTGGTGTACCAAAGTTATTTTCCCACTGGAAACCAGCCAATTTAACCCCTGTTCAACGGTTATCCGGCGCTGAGCGGTTCCTGCGGCAAGGTCAGCGTAAGTGATTTTTCCTTCGTAATGGGTGATCGCGTATTTAAGGAGACCTGTCAGGCGTGCCATAAAGGCATCCGTGATTTCAAGAAATGGATGTACGCATACCAGAGTTATGATCTTCGGTTTGACGATTCCCAGAGCCTCTTCCAATTCCTTGGGCGACGGTGGAATGGTCCAGATGACAAGATTGTTGGCAGGCTCAAGTTCGTTCCGGTCTTTTCCGCAAACCTCTTTTTTTGCGTCTGATTCCGCCCATATCATGGTAGATGGGTGACGATTGAAGTCTGGTAGCAGCTTAAGTGGGTCGCTGACATTACGGAAGTCAATGATTTCAAGTTTTCGACTTTTAACATCGACCGGAGCAGCCTCGACTAACTGGAAATCAACCAACTCCATCTGGACCTGGCGGCGACCGCGCCAATCCGTAGCGCGGACCATATAAGCCAGGTCAAATTTTCCATTGGGAGGAGTCTCTCCCGCGCCGCTCCACCATAATACTGTCTGTGTATTTCCTGTTTCATCCGAGACAGTAAGTTTCAGGTGTTCCTTATTTCGCCCAATTGTCGTTGCGGATTGCATCGTCAGGCTATGCGTCGCCAGGGTTAATTTTTCATTGCCTGGCCCGTAGGGCGCCAGGCTTTCGAGCGCGCCAGCGAGGTCGGGAGTGATTCCGGGCAGTTCTAGCCAGGCGTCAATCTTGAGCTCCGGTTCCTCAACCCCGGCCTTTCCAAGCATTTCCTCCACAGTTCTGGACAGCCTGCGGTTGAATTCGGGCAATTTTTCTTTTTCCAAAGCGAGCCCGGCAGCCATGGGGTGTCCGCCGAAATTGAGCAGCAGATCTTTTTGTGCAGCAATGGCAGCTGTGATATTAAGTCCTTCCACCGAACGGGCAGAGCCACGCGCCGGTTCGTTATCGGGAGTCGAGAACAAAATGGCTGGTTTGCGATAACGATCAACCAACCGACTGGCAACAATTCCAACCACGCCACCAGGCCAGGCGGAATGACCAAGCAAGAGCACGGGGTTTGCCAGCAGGGTGGGGTTTGAGCGCAATTGGGCTTCGGCGGCTTGGG
>JBGOZL010000438.1:0-2826 GCA_041480185.1 Anaerolineae bacterium | reverse complement strand
CCATATCGCTTAGATTTGCTTCGGGTTTCACCTGGCGTGCCGCATCGAGCGTAACTTCGGTGCGCTGGTCCTGCACTTCTTCGACCACTTCTTTTTCGGCAAAAATCGTGACCTTGCCGGTTTCCGGGTCGATCTTGGCAACAACTTCCTGGGCGTTGGAGGCGTTTACTGCCCGCCGATAGGCGGAAACCATGGCTGACTCGATGGCAGCCATGATGATCTCCTTAGGCAATTGCTTTTCTTCCAAGACCTCGTTGAAAGCCAATGCAAATTCATTTTTCATACTTAACCTGCTCCCCAGAACCTAGTTTCCTGTAACATGCAGAAAAGTGGGGGTTGCCCACTTTTCGATGCGTGCGGTATTGGTTTATCAGACAAACAGAATTTTAACACAAAATCAAGTGGGATGCAAGGCTACAGGCATCACGGTTCAACACTTCATCATAAAATTGAGAAACTAAACCCCCATCCCCCTTTCACCTATACCCTTCGGGTACGCTTCGCAGTCCTTACGGAAAGGGGGAAAAATAAAAATTAGGACTTTGCGAGCTTCGCTTGCATAGTCCTAATTTTTTTCTATTTTAGATTCATCCCCGCGAAAATCGTAAATACCACCCAGGATCTGCCAACTTCGATTACAAGACGAGCAAGCGATGCGATCCCCCTGACCTGTAAGCGGAGAATGCCCACATTCGGGACATTTGAAAAACGCGATGGCATCTAAAGGGATTGGTGCTGATGGTCCGTCTGCCACCATCGATTTAATAAACACACTCGGAGTTAATTGCCACAACGCTCCAGTCCACTGGAGAAGAGAATCGAGGTCAGCCAAAATACCCGGCGGTATATTTCGTTTGAGCACATCCAGTCGAAAATGCGAGACGGCCAGGGTTTTTTTAATGTGAAAGCCCTCATCCTTGAGCCAGCCTCGGATGGCATGCGGGTGGAAGTCGAAATTCAGTCGGGCAAACTCAACCGGGTCAAGCCTATACGGGTTCCAAGATTGAAGATGTAGTGCATAACGCAGGATGGCTTTAATATTGCGCTTATTGGCATATTCCAGAATGAATGTGGCCCCGGGCCTGACAACGTTTCGCACCTGGTGCAACGCAGCAGGCGCATCTGCCATGTGATGCAGAGTGCGGATCATTGTGGTCGCATCGAAAATGCTGTCCACGAAGGGCAGCCGGTAGATATCTGCAGCAACAAAGATGTAGCGATTTGAAGTGCCCAGTCTTTCTTGCGCCTGTTGGAGTTGTGTACGGGAATAATCCAGCAATACTACGCGCTCAAAACCATGATAGCGGAGCGTATTGCGCCCTGCGCCTGCGCCCAGCTCTAGCATCAATTCGCCACCTGATGGCAGGAGACGTTTAAGGGCGATGGCTTCGCAACGATCCTCATAATCGCGTCCTCCCCTTTCCCAGAAGCGAGTCTGATAGTCGGAGCCTTCGTAATCACAAACAGGGGGGTGTTTTTCTTCCTGCATCATTCTTTCCCGAAAATTTGAGTTCCAAACCTTCAAAGTACTCCTGATGATCAGCATCGAGCAGAATCCAGCCTTGAAGCGCCGATTCTCCAGTCCATACAATATACACAACCTGACCTGTTTCGTCAAACAAAATCGAATGCGGGTTTGTGGTATAGTGCAACCATGCGTTTGCTTTTTGTCGCAGATGGGCGGTCTCCCACGGCATTATCCTGGCTGCGAGCTTGGATCGACAACGGAGCCCAGACCCACCTAGTGTCTAGCTTTCCCTGTGAGCAGCCGCCAGGGCTGGAATCATTCCACATCCTGCCGGTTGCTTTTAGCGGGATGATAAGGGGATCAACCAGTAATAAGACAGGGGGGGCGGGAAACAGTCATATAAATTCTCGACGCGTCCGCAATCTCTTACTCCCTATGCGGAGCGTGGCAGGGCCTCTCAGCTTGCCCTTTTACCAAACACGTTTCCGTAAAATTGTGGAAGAAATCCATCCCAACCTGGTCCATGCGCTGCGCATCCCGTTCGAAGGGATGCTGGCCAGCACCACACCTGAGGGTACTCCACTGGTAGTCTCCATTTGGGGAAACGACATCACCCTACATGCCCATGGCTCAGTCTTCATGGCAAGCCTCACACGCAGGACTCTGCGTCGAGCCGATGGTCTCATCGCGGATGCGAAGCGTGATATCCGTCTCGGACAGGAATGGGGCTTTGCACCAGACAAACCGACCCTGATTGTCCCCGGGGCGGGGGGCATACGGTTAGATGAAATGAAAGCACTCTCGAAATCTGGAATGCTGCCGGAGGAACTTCCGGATGTCCCGATCGTGGTCAATCCACGCGGTCAACGTCCAGGCAGCCTGAGGCAGGACGTTTTTTTCCGATCCATCCCCCTGGTGGTTGAAAAAATCCCGGAGGCATTGTTCTTATGCCCCAACCTGGCCGGGGATTGGGAAGCAGAACAGTGGGTTGAGTCGCTGGGAATACAGAAGAATACGAAACTTTGGCCACACTTGGAACGGGCACAAATGTGGAGCCTTTATCATAAAGCATGGGTCTTTGTTTCCCCCAGCATTCACGATGGGACGCCTAATTCGCTGCTGGAAGCAATGGCCAGCGGATGTTTCCCGGTAGTGGGTAATATTGAGTCGATGCAGGAGTGGGTAAAGCCCGGAGTCAACGGGCTGCTGGTGGATGCAACCTCCCCACGCGACCTGGCAGACGGTATCATTGCAGCCCTGGGAAGCCCCGATCTACTCACGGCTGCAAAAAACGAAAACGCCCGCATCATTGCCGAAAGAGCCGCTTATGAACGTTGCACGGCAATGGTTGAGGCGTT
>JBGOZL010000437.1:0-2831 GCA_041480185.1 Anaerolineae bacterium | reverse complement strand
GCATTGTTGACAAGCACGTCCACGCGCCCATATTTTTTAGTCCCTTTCTGAACAGAAGTTGCGACTTGTTCTTCATCTGATACATCACACATAAAAAAAGTCCCTTCCCCACCTTCCTCATTTACTTCTTCAATCACATCCTTGCCCTCTGCCAGCACATCCAACCCGATAACAGTATAACCATGATTTGCAAAAACCCGCACCGTGGCAGCGCCAATTCCGCGTGCACTGCCGGTAACGATGACAACTTTTTTTCCAGTCATGGGTTCCTCCAAAGTATTTTGAAATGAGAATTATTTACCCTTAATTATCTAATTACAGTCCGATCAATTTCCGAGCCTGTTCTACAGTCGCCAACGGGCGACCAAACATCTTAGCCATTTCTGCAGCTTCTTTAACCAATTCATGGGTGGCGACAATATTGTGGCTCTGACTATAAGGGTAATCTTCGGTCCCTACGCGCAGGTTGTCCCCATGCGCGATAGCTGCAGCCAGGATGTCGTGCTGCCCCTCCCCCATGATGCTAACATTGCAGGTACAGCCTTCCGGCATCAACCGGCGGCGGTAGAGGTACTCCTCAACCGTGGGTGGGCTCCAGGTCCCACCGGGCCATCCAAAGAATAATGTAGTGACATAAGGTGGTTTAATCAACTTCCTTTCAATAAGATAATTTAAATTCCATATTGACCCAGCATGCCAGACTTCCCACTCAGGGATGACATCATACTTTTGGCAAAGATGACAATATTCGATCAACTCCTCCTTAGGATGTAGAACGTTGAAATCCACCCCCACGAATGCCTCATCGTGATGATTCAGGATAATGGAGATCATATCCCCTTTGTTTTTGTATATTTCCATCCGCTCCGGGATTAGCTGGCTGGACATGCCACATTGAACGACGATTGGAGAAAGGTTTCGTATTGCCGACATGGTCTCTTTCCAATTGCCTTCAGCATGAGTGTGGAGAATGGTAGCACCGTTCTCATAGCAAAGTTTCGCCTCTTCGGCAATTGCTACTGGAGTCCGAGGATATTTCACATCCGGATTCAGCCAGCAAATGTTGGGAGTTGCAATGATGATCAGAGGGTTCATATAAAATCCTTCAGGGGAATATTCTTCAGCCAATATAGCATAATCATGCATTTGACGCAACGAAAATAATCATTCTACACGTGATACCCCATTGCGCTCATAAATTGTTTATGCTATAGTTTATCCGGTCCGACAATCACAGCTCCATTCCAAAGGATGGTTTATGGAAAATCATAAGATTGGTGTTGGTCTGATTGGACTAGGGTCTATTTCTTATGCACATGAAGCGGGGTATTCGGAAATGGAAGAGACCTGTGAAATTGTTGCCCTGTGTGACATCAACGAGGAGGAAGTCAACAACCGGATCGAGATGCATCCAGGAGCAAAGGGTTACACCCACTACCAGGACTTACTTGCTGACCAGCATGTTGACATGGTGGACATCATTGTTCCTCACGTTCTGCATTACGAAATTGCCAAGTCAGCACTAGAAAAGGGCAAGCATGTACTGGTGGAGAAACCCATAACTGTCCTTTCAGCCCAAGGGGAAGAATTGATTGCATTGGCAAAGCAGAAGGGTCTCAAATTCAGCGTTGCAGAAAATACTCACTTCGTGACCGCCTATCTGAAAGCCGAGGATATCCTCAACCAAAGACTTCTTGGGGACATTTGGACCGTCCGAACGCTGATTGCAGGCAGCGAAGTGTATCGCATCAAAGATCCAAATCTCTGGCACGGGAAAGCACCTTATGGCGGGGTTATCCTGGATTCTTCCGTGCATAACTTCTACCTTTTCAAATGGCTGTTCGGAGGCGTCCGGGATGTTATCGGTTTTGCATCCAAACTCGTTCCCGAGGGCGAGATGGAAGACAACGGTCTCATCCTCGGACACCTTGCAAACGGTGCAGAGTTCCAATTGAATACATCCTGCACGTTCGAGATTCCGTGGACCGAGCGGGTCGAAATATATGGCAGCCAGGGGGGGATGATTATTGACCAATTAACCAATCCGGTCGTTAAGTACTATTTAGGCTCGGGTGACATCGATGGCACGATCGTGGAAGATGTACCGTTTGACCCGATGGCCTGGAAATTCAATTCGATGATCGCAGAGATCAAAGATTTTGTCAGCGCAGTCATCGAAAACCGTCCACCTCGCGTGGACCCAGCCGACGCCTTATATGCGCTAAAAGCAGTTGAAGCTGTAGCCAAATCCTTAGAAATTGGAAAACCAGTTGTTCTATAAAGCTGTATCTATTTATCTTTCCAGATAGATTTTTGCACCAGTCATCTCACCTCTCGAGGAAATAATATTATATGGATGATATGTCCTTCAAACCCATTGGCCTCGATCGTGAGCGCCTTGCCGACTCGATAAATGCTCACGGCTTGGACGGCATTTTTTTCTCCTCTCCGGAAAATGTCTTTTACACCACCGGATATCCCTGTCTTCCTGGGAGTGGAAACCCAATCATATACGCCCTGCGCAATCAATTGCCATTCTTTTCTTTCGCGGGGAGGAATGGCAGCCTTACTCTTCTATGCTGGGCACAGGCGTCCATGGGTATTGATTATGGGACAGAAGACGTCCGCTCATTTTTTACTTATGACACAGCGATCAGCGAACTAACTTCTTTCGTCCAGGAGAAACTCAAGCCAGGTTTCAAATTAGGCGTCGATTCAACCTTCCCGTTTTTTTTCCTACAAATCATCCAGGAACAAGCCAAGCCCGTTGGCATTGTGGCTGCTGATGATATTATCCATGATCTGCAACTTGTTAAATCGGCTGCAGAGAT
>JBGOZL010000436.1:0-2840 GCA_041480185.1 Anaerolineae bacterium | reverse complement strand
GTGGAAGTCGCCGCCACCTCCGGTGGGGCCAAGAAGTACAGCCTCGGCTCGGTGTTGAACCATGTGCTGATGCACCAGACGGTCATCGGTGAGGAAGCCCTCAAGCAGATGGACCTGGCAGGCGAGTATCCTGACGTGGTCATCGCCTGCGTGGGCGGCGGTTCTAATTTTGGCGGGATCGCCTACCCCTTCCTGCGCCAGAACCTGAAAGACGGGAAACGCACGCGCCTTCTGGCGGTGGAGCCCACCGCCACCCCCTCGCTTACGAAAGGCACCTACACGTTTGACTACGGTGATTCCGCCATGATGGCTCCCATCGTCAAGATGCACACGCTCGGGCACACCTTCATGCCGGCCGGCATCCACGCCGGAGGGCTGCGCTATCACGGGATGGCTCCCAGTGTTTCGGCGTTATACCACGGTGGGTACATCGAAGCTGTTGCCGTTCCACAGATCGGGACTTTCGATGCCGCTGTGCAATTCACCAAGGCTGAAGGGATCATCCCGGCTCCTGAATCCGCCCACGCCATCCGCGTCGCGATCGACGAAGCGCTGGATGCCAAGGCAAAGGGCGAGAAGCGCGTCATCCTGTTCAACCTGTCAGGCCACGGGCACTTTGACATGACCGCCTACCAGTCCTACCTGAGCGGTGAACTGGAGGACTATGAGTATCCGGCGCACGCCATCGAAGCAGCCATGAAGGACTTGCCGCAGGTGACAGAGAAAGTGTAAATAAATAACCCCACGATATGAGTCACATCATATGCGCATTGAAGGTGGATAATCGCGCTTTACCCCCCATAACCAAAATGCAGGTCTCCAAACTTCCGGAGACCTGCAACCTTATTTAAATTAATTGGTTCGTTATGCCATTTTCGGCATCGGAACACCCAGTTGCGCCAGGACGCCGTTTACGCCGCCGCCCGGAACCACCGCAGACTCAAGCCGGGCTATCTTCCCGTTTTTTACCGTAACAGTTATTCCTTCTTTCGGAAGGGCAACATGTTTTCCCGAAGCCGGGAATTTCTGAAAACCCGGCATTGGCAAATTCAGCTCGCGGGTTTGAGTCCCGGTGATCTGGAACACGGTAGTCACTTTGTCGCCATCCTGTTTGAAGTCTTGCCCATTGAATTTCCAGTCGGGTATGGCAGCCACCAGGGCGGTCATCAGGCCTACGAATTCGCGTTTACCGACCGGCTGGGGTACCGGCCCGGCGAAGACCATATCATCGGTCAACATATCTGCAAATTTGCCAGCCTGGCCCGCTTCGGAGGCCGCTAATCCTGCTTTTACTACATCTATATCGTTCATACGTTACAACTCCTTTTATTTTGGACTTTATGATAAAGGGTGGAACAGCACTGAGTATATCATATAATTATGATAATATTTATCATATTATGCAATACCAGTGTAGTAATGGAATACTATCCACACGACCACTGGAGACCAGGGTTGAAGCGGCGAAAGAGCCTCCCCTTCCTCCGTCGACTTAAAAACCATGATTTTTTGCGTGAAGGCAGAACATTCGTGCGAACAGGGCCCTGTGGTAGAATACAGGCTGTTCCTGGCTGTTGGGTTGTCCATAGAATTGAGGCAAAGTCGTTAATACAAACGCCCTGCGCTGCAGAAAGTCCCCGTAATATACAGCCATACATAAACCATCATTCGTTCCTCGCTTTTATTTCCTCATTTCATTAATTGAGCCAGGACCGGTAAGAAGCAATTAATGTCGATCAATACATCACAAGGTAAATTTCCTCCGCCTCCGGGTCTGCTGTCCTCTTTCATGGCGGGATTTGATTCTGTCGCCAACCACATCTTGGTCATCCTGCCGCCGGTACTGCTTGACCTGTTCCTATGGCTCGGACCGCACCTGCGCCTGAAGCAATTCCTCCAGCCGATCATTGCCCAATTTCCTTCCCTGGCAAACGCTTTCCCCGCCAATTTCCCCGACCTTACCACCATCCAGGTAGCCTGGACCGGCATTGCGGATCATTTCAACCTGTTCGTCATCCTGCGCACCTTCCCGGTGGGCATTACCAGTTTGTTGAGTTTACAGATGCCGGTCCAAAACCCGTTTGGGGTTCCGGTGAGCCTGGATGCCGGGTCGTTCGTGGGTATCCTGGGCTGGGCATTGCTGCTGGTCTTCCTGGGCTGGATCGTCGGGGGAATTTATTATTACTGGGTCTCCAGGGTGGCGCTAAAATCGGATGTGCGCATGCTTGGGAAATACCTGAGCCAGGCCGTACTACTCTCAATAATTTGGGTGGGATTGATGTTTTTGATCGGGCTGCCCGTGCTGGTGGTATTAACTGTCCTGACCGCCGTCAGTACGATTTTGGGACAGATCGCATTATTTGCCGGGGTGATCGTCATCATCTGGCTGGTGATGCCGATCTTCTTCTCGGCACACGGCATTTTCACCTTTCAACTGGATGCCCTGCGCGCCATCCTGAGCAGCCTGCGCATGGTGCGCTTCACGCTGCCAAATACCGGGTTGTTCCTGCTGATCTTTGTGCTGATCAACCAGGGATTAAACTTTCTATGGACCACCCCGGCCCAGTCTTCCTGGTGGATCTTGGTGGGCATCGGCGGGCATGCCTTCGTCTCCACCGCCCTTCTGGCATCCAGTTTCATATATTATCGGGATATAAATGCCTGGTTGAAGGCTGTTTTCGAACAACTTCAAGGGCAAACAACTTCAGCAAAAGCATAGTTTGAGGTATCATCCTTAAAAACCAGGGAAGATGGGTACACCCCACGCTTCCGCACGTATTGAAATAATACGGATTGAGGAATTTATGGCAGTAACGAATGGAAGTTATGACGCAAAAGAT
>JBGOZL010000435.1:0-2840 GCA_041480185.1 Anaerolineae bacterium | reverse complement strand
TGACCATCGGGGTCGGCTTAACCCTGCTGGCAATCGCCTTCCTGAAGGATGAAGACCGCCTTTTGGGGAACCGGTAAGCTGCCGGGAAAGGGTGCGTTATGAAGATTTTCTGGCAAATTCTTGCCATCGCCCGCACCGAGTTCCGCTTTGGACTGCGACGCGGAGGACCAGTGGTCACGACGATCCTGATCGGGCTTGTGTTTGCGGCAGCAATCCTGCTTAATCCGCTCGCCAATTTATCCATGGCCAAGGACGACCTTAATCACCTCTTGCAGAACCCGACCGTGATCGAAAAGTGGACGGAAAAAGGTTATACAGTTGACATTTTCCGTCAACAAGCTGTCGGCATGATGGCGGAGACGACTGTATTCTTGGTCTCCCCAGCATGGTTCACCCTGCTGCTCACTTCCTTCCTGCTCCTGCCAGCCGCTACTGCAGCCAGTCTCCCGGCCGACCGTTCGTTCGGCGTGGCGGAGTTGCTGCACAGCACACCCATGGGCGGGGGCAGCTATCTGTCCGGCAAAATCCTGGGTGTAGGCCTGACGGTGGCACTGATCGGCCTGATCCCGCTAGGACTGTTCTTCGGGGTGCTCGAATGGGCTTTCCTGGATACCTTCCGGGTTGGCATACCAATGGATGTCGTCGTCTTCTTTTTAAAATTTGCCTTGCTGGACGGTCTGCCCGTGGTTGGCTGGGGATTGACGATCGGCATCCTGGCCGGGAGCGTCTTCCGCTCGAGGGCAGCTGCGGTATTCCCAGGGCTGGTTGCAGGGATCCTCAGTATATTTTTCTGGTTGGCTGCGTTAAGCGTCCCATCCATGCAATTGGATGCTGCCTCCTATTATCTTCTGCAAAACTACCACTCCGTTGCGCTGGATATCATGGCCAAAGCAACTGGCAGTACTCCTCCGCGCTTGTTCGGGGTAGAGGCTCCCATAATAGGGATCGGGCGGGTTATTGTTATGTATCTAATCATTGCCGTCACTTTATTCTGCCTGGCATACCTGGCGCGTCTTTGGTTGAAGTGGAAGGAGAATTTTTAATGATTACCGTCTCGCAACTGAACAAGACCTATGGCAAAAAAGTTCAGGCGCTGCGCGGCGTAGACCTGGAGATCGGATCAGGCATGTTTGGCCTGGTCGGACCCAACGGCGCCGGAAAGACCAGTCTGATGCGCATCCTGGCAGGGCTGCTGCGGCCCACCTCCGGCAAGGTGAGCGTGCTCGGAAATGATGTTACGACTTGGCGCGGTAAGAAGGCGATCAAGGAAGTGCTCGGGTACCTGCCACAGGAACTGGGGCTTTACCCGGACCTCTCCGCCCTGGAGTTCCTGGAATATGTTGCCATACTGAAGGGGGTGACAGACAAAGTGGAAAGAAAGAAACAATTGTGTGAAACTCTGGAGCTAGTCGGTTTGACCCAGGATGCACGGCGCCGCCTGCGTACATATTCGGGCGGGATGAAACGCCGGGTAGGAATCGCCCAGGCCCTGCTTGGCCAGCCGAAGTTGTTGATCGTGGACGAGCCCACCTCCGGGTTGGATCCGGAGGAAAGAGTCCGCCTGCGCAACCTGCTGGCGGAGATGTCGGCACGCTGCACCGTAATACTCTCCACACACATCGTAGAAGATGTCAGCCAGAGCTGCAAGGACCTGGCGGTGATCAACCTGGGGCAGGTTCTCTTTCGCGGCAGTCCGGGCGATCTCATTGCCCGGGCGCGCGGCCATGTTTGGAATCTCGTCAGCTCTGGCGAACGACCAGAGGCGAGTCTGATCGTTGTTTCGACCATGCAGGTACAGGATGGGGTCCAGTACCGTGTGGTGGGGACACCTTCCGGGGCACCCAATGGAATTTCGGTCGAGCCCAGCCTGGAAGACAGTTACATCTGGCTGATGCAGCAGTCGCGCACATAAGTTTGCTGGATTTCACCGCTAACCTATAAGAGGTGTGAACATATGGGCCGGTTGATTCTCTTTATGGGGGATATCTAATAGCACAGGTAGACACGTTTTGCAAGAGCCTGAGGCTGTAGATGATCTTCTTGCCTGACGTCCTAATACGCCGGGATTATTTCTTTTTGGAAGTGCCCTCAACGTACATTTGAAATGCGTCTGGATCGCCGGGGGGAGTGAGTTCGAAGCGGTTGATAAGAGTCCCATTTTTCCCCTTCAGGAAGGTGGTACGGAAGCGCGGAGCATTGGGTTCCGGGTTGCTGATCATGACGATGGCATCTTTGCTGGCAGAGACGGTATAGGGGGTCACGTGTCCCTCGTTGTCAAAATAGATTGCGCGCATGGCGCCGGATGGATCCGGGTATATGACGGTCAGGTCGTCGTGTGTAAACGCGGGGCGCTCGGGTGTGGCGGGGAAATTGACGTGGTTCTTCCGCAACATGACCTGTTTCTGGAGGTCAAGCTGAAAGACCTGGAGTCCGCCGCCCTGGCCTGGGACGCCGCCGCCTTCGCCAACCCATTCCCCAAGCAAGAATTGCCAATCATCCCAATTTGGTGTGGTCATTTTTTTATCCTCTTCCTTGATTTAGGTGAAAATATTATAAGCCACACTTTAGCGGGAGGAAGGAAATCAGAGGTGGCGAATTTATAATATTAATATATTTTCAACCCCATCCCCGACCCCATGTTGGAAGCGTCGGGCTCCAGAGAGCCCGATGCGGCCTGGGCGACTCAAAGCCGCCCAGGCCGGGGTTGGGGGGAATCAGAGAATAAGGTACATGCGAGCGAAGGTTGCATGTACCTTATTCTTGAACTCACCTGTCAATACAAAATCAGGAGGGGTTTGCAGGGGGAGTCGGTTCCTTGTTTTTTTTCGGCAGCAAGCCCG
>JBGOZL010000434.1:0-2840 GCA_041480185.1 Anaerolineae bacterium | reverse complement strand
TCTTCGGGAACCCAGTCCTCGTTGTGCGCAAGAAGGACATGCCCGTCGGCGGTACGCTCGTCATTGACAGCCATGCTGGTACAGCGCGTCAGGTGCAGGGCATCCATCGTCACCGCTTCCATGGCATTGATGACCACCAGGTCCTCAAAAACGACATCGGCGCCCTCGGCGATGCCCATCATCTCGTCCACGTATTGCGGATAGCGCTCCTGGGCAAAAGGCAGGTACTTGCGGGCCTGGATCTGCGCACCTGCCCAGGTCAGCTCCAACTGCTGGTAGGCATCTGCCACCAGGCTACGCCCGTTCTCGACGCCATGCTGGACCTGTTTTTTGCAGGCTTCACCGATTTGACGGCCCATCTCACGGTGGGTGCCGGAGACACGGACCAATGGGGGCGGATTCGGGTGAACTGGGGGTTTGGTTTCAGGGGCCATAAATGTACTCTCTTTCTGCCTTACACAGGGGCATAGGAATTATATCATTGGCTCCCGGAAACAAAAAAAAACGACTGGATATTATATCCATAATAACCTTTTGACAATTTTTCAGCCAATATGCAGGGTGGATTGACAAATTTAGCCTCTTGCTTTACACATACCAATGTGATATTATAAATAATACTAATTTACTCGTATTTGTCGACTTATAATCAAACTATGTGGCAAATATGAGAACTGATATGCGCATCCTGTATGAACAAAGGTGCTCATCAATAATGTCAAACGAAAAGGAAAATAAACATGCTAAAAAAATATTCACTAATCGGGATTATAGCGATCATTGGTGTCTTGATGTTGTCGGCTTTTAGCTCAGTCAACTATAAGCCAGTTCAAAACAATGCACAAAGCATCGCTTTGGCTGACACATTGGCATCCCCAACGTACTCCTACTACTTTATCCCATACATGGAGATGTCTTTCTTAAGGGCGTCTCCCATAATAGCCCATGCTAGAGCCAGCTCGCCGAGTATCCCTAAGTACTACTACTTTGTTCCTTACATGGAGATGTCTTTCTTAGGGACGCCTCCTATGAGCTACTAAGAGACCAGAATAAAAGTTTTCAAATCCCTGGCTCATCGGAAGTTAATAAACAGTTTCCCCTCGGGTGAAACAAAGTCAATAGAAACACAGAGTGGACGACTGCAGTCGTCCACTCTGTGTTTTACACAACAGAATAAAGGCTGGATTGTTATCCAACTTTTTTCGCGCGCGGCTTGGGCTGCGAGGCATCCGTTTCGGGTGCGTTGGGAGAAATTGGAGTGAGAGGCGGGACCGGAGTCGCGGCTGGGGAGATCGGGGCAAGCGGCGCAGGCGCGATTGCCGCGGGAGCAACGACTGTTTGTGTTCCGAAGCGGCTCATAATGACGGCTCCCAGTCCTGCAATACCCAGCAGGAACGGTACCAACCAACCGATGCAGTTCAGCACCGGTATTCCGGTCAGGGCATTTGCCACCAAGGTGAGAGCAAAGACTCCCAGACCTGCGGAGAAGGCCGGATGCCAGTTCTGATGGATGGCGACGGTAAAGCGCTGCCCGATTTCATAGCCGATGGCGATCCAACCAAAGACGCCCGCAACGAAAAAGGCAATCACAAGAATAGCCACGACAGGAATAAGAATAATCGTGATGGTCAACAGGACGAGGGCGATTGGGGCAACAATGATCGTCAGCAAGCCGAGACCACCCGCCGTCAGAGGCTGCGCAATAATTGCATGGGCTACCCGGTCTGCATGGGGAGCCAGGAAGAGCATCACCAGCATGGCCAGGACAGCCAACCCGAGCGCCTGTCCGAAAGCGTTGAACAGCGGACCGAATGGATCAAAATTGGAAATCATGCGCTCTATCACCCGCGTGGTCTGGGTGCCGGGAGTAATGGGATTGCTGCCATCGGTTCCGCTGCCATTCAATTGGGTGCCCGTGTTGGTAACCTGCCCATCCACAAGTGCACCTTCAGCACGATCCAGTGAAGCACCAACTGTGGTGAGGTTGCCATGGATGTGCGCAGATGTTCCAAGGGTACCCGAACCTCCGACGATGGCCACATCGCCACTCACTTCACCATTTTCCACCAATGTACTGCCGAATAGGACAACATTACCATTCACCGTTGCGCCTTCTTCAATTGTAGCAGTACCTCCAAAGACCAGCAGGTCGCCGCTAAGAGTCTCACCGTTTTTTAGGGTGTAGGATTGGCCAAAAATCACCTGACCATCATAAGAGCCACCCCTTGCGGCCACCGACTGCAGCGGTACAAAGACCAGGATTGCCAAAAGAAAGAGAGTTGCAATTTTTACATTTGTTTTCATCGTTAAACTCCTTGCGGATACTTAGTAAATTTAATCAACGAGGCGACCCACACCAAACTCCAGGCCCCAGCGGCAAACAGGATCACCGCCCAGATATAAGCAGGGACGAAGCCCGGAACCACTTTGAATAAAACCATCCCGGCCCGGAGGATCGCCTGGAGGGAGGCCCAAAATGAGACCAGCGAGGAAACCCAGGTCGCGAGCAGGTTGACCGGCGAATGAACCAGGTCCTGGAGAACAGGCCAGGAGACCCAGGTGAACAGACCGCCCACAATCAAAGACAGGATGACGAAGCCCCAGATATTTCTAATCCGCAGAGCTGATTTCCTGGCTTCTATTTTCACCTGGAAACGGTTAACAAACCCCGCGGTGGGTTCAGCCAGCTTGACCGACTTCAATGCCAGGTTCACCTCTGCCAGGGTGGTGCAGGAAGTGCATACCTGCAGGTGAGTGTTTAACTGACGTTTTTGGTCAATAGTAAGGAGCTGATTGTCCAGGAGCCAGTCTTCAAAAGGCCGGTGATCCATAGGGTTTCC
>JBGOZL010000433.1:0-2861 GCA_041480185.1 Anaerolineae bacterium | reverse complement strand
ATGAGCATGCCTTCGAGAGCGGACTTACCTACACCTCCCATCCGGTTTCGCTTGCGGCCGCGGTTGCCAACATCCAGGTGATGAAAGATGATGGACTCGTGGAACATGCTGCTGCTTTGGGACCTTTGCTGCATAAACTCCTGGCTGACCTGGGCGAGACTCATCCGTCCGTGGGGGATGCCCGCAATATCGGCTTATTTGGGATAATCGAACTGGTTAAGAATCGCAAAACCAAGGAGCCGATGGCCCCTTGGAACGGTTCATCACCGGAGATGATCGCCTTCCGCAGGTATTGCATCGACCACGGTTTGTATATCTATACCCACTGGCACACTTCCCTGGTCATCCCACCCTTGATCATTACAGAGGGGCAATTGCAGGAAGGCATTGCTATTTTGGATAAGGCGCTGGAGATTACTGATAAGGCAATGCATTAGGACATAAACCACCACCGGCAGTTTTGCCGGGGGTTGAAACTATGGTTGATTTTCCGGATCTGAGAAAATAATAAATTTCTAATTCGAGTGGGACAAATTTCAGTTATCCCGTCTGTCTGAGGCGGGATTTTTTTTGGGAAGATTACCCCTCTTAACCATGCCAGCGCAACGATGAGCAATCCAAAGGGAATAAGCCAAACGATGTGATACCATGTACCTGCAGCCATCATCACATACCCTGTTGCCCTAATCACCTCCATGGCGCCGGTCATAAATTGACGGATATAGCTCCCAAATGCGGACTCTTTGTACTTTTCCAGGTTCGCAAAACGCATGAGGATGAACGACACAATAATTGACGGGATAAAAGCAATCAGGATTGCTGCCAGGAGTTGGTGTTGCCAGAAAGGATATAAGGCGATGATGCCTGTACTCCAATCGGTGACAAGTTTTAGAGGGTGAATTTGATGGTATAAGGATTTCTCGGAAGAGGTCATGATCGATTGTTTCCCTATTTTGGATGGATCATTTCCTCCGGCTTGACGTACTGGTCGAATTCCTCCGCAGTCACAAAACCACCTCCAACAGCCTCTTCCCTTAATGTGGTCCCATTCTTCAGCGCCAGCTTCGCGATACTGGCTGACTTGTCGTATCCGATGTGCGGGGTCAACGCGGTCACCAACATGAGTGATTTCTCCATCAACTCGGCGATCCGGTCAAGGTTCGGTTCGATCCCTGCCACGCAATTATCGCTGAAACTCACTGCCGCATCTCCTAGCAAGCGGATGGACTGTAGCACGTTGAAGGCGATGACTGGTTTGAAAACGTTGAGCTCTAGGTGCCCCTGCGCCCCGGCAAACGTGACCGTGGTGTGGTTCCCCATCACCTGGGCGCAGACCATGCTCAATGCTTCACACTGGGTTGGGTTGACCTTTCCCGGCATGATCGACGAGCCAGGCTCGTTTTCGGGCAGGGAGATTTCGCCGAACCCGGAGCGCGGGCCTGATGCCAGCAGGCGGATGTCATTGGCTATTTTATTGAGGCTCACCGCGATGGTGTTTAATACTCCCGAAATTTCCACCATGGCATCGTGGGTCGCTAGCGCTTCGAACTTGTTGGGTGCCGAACTGAACGGAAGTTTCGTATATTTTGCCACCTCTTTGGCAAATCGCTCCCCAAACCCCGGTTTTGAGTTCAATCCGGTGCCAACCGCCGTGCCGCCTTCGGCGAGCGGGTATAGTCTTTTCAGGCTGTCGTTGATCCGCTCAATTCCTAGTTTGACCTGCGCTGCGTAACCTGAGAATTCCTGTCCCAGGGATAGGGGAGTTGCGTCCTGCAAATGCGTCCGTCCGATCTTGATGATATTATTCCATGCTTGGGATTTGTCGAAAAGTACCCTGTGTAAATGCTTCAGCGCCGGGAGCAAAGCGTGCTGCAACTGCTCAACAGTGGCGATGTGCATCGCGGTTGGGAAGGCATCGTTGGTCGACTGGCTGCGGTTGACGTGATCGTTCGGATGGACCGGTGTTCTGGAACCCATGGTACCCCCCAGGCGTTTGATCGCCAGGTTAGATATCACCTCGTTGGCGTTCATGTTGGATTGTGTGCCTGAGCCGGTTTGCCAGACCACTAGGGGGAAGTTGTCATCCAGCTTGCCATCGATGACTTCTTGGGCTGCCTCCGCGATCGCTGTACCAATTATTTCGTCGAGGGTTTTCATTGCCATGTTGGTGATTGCCGCACAGCGCTTGACGATACCCAGCGCTCGGATCAAAGGTCGGGGCAGGCGCTCCCCCCCGATCTTGAAATTCTCCAGGGACCGTTGCGTCTGTGCCCCCCAATATTTGTCAGCTGGCACCTCTAGAGGGCCGAAAGAATCCGTTTCAATGCGTGTAGTCGCCATTTTGTCATTCATAATCACCTCCGGTCAGCTATCTCGTACAAAGCATTTACGGTTTTCCAATTCCTGGTGGTTGCCGTAACGCTCAACTTTTTTTCGAAAAAGGTGTTTGAGAATTTGGTCTTTCCATAACCTTTGGGACAAAAAAGATAGACCTCTCTATCATATATCATAAACTCGTCGCTGTTGTATGCTGGGAGGGGGAGATTTCGCACCAGAGATTCCTGCGGTATCTCGGACAGGAATGTTACATGAAGTTTTTCAGGATCTGCACCCTTTTGATTTATGAAAGGGTTGTTCTCCAGGATCTTCTTAAAACTGTCCTTGTCGCGCAGGATCACTCGCACACTGCTTCCAAACGATTGCTCTATTCCCATCTCAATTAAATTTAATATTCTCTCAGCATCATTTTCAGCACAATCGAAAACTACATTTCCGCTTTGGATATAGGTTGCCACGTTGGTCAAGCCCAGGGTTTCGTATAACTGTATAAGCTCCAGCATGCTGATCCTGTTTTGCCCACT
>JBGOZL010000432.1:0-2878 GCA_041480185.1 Anaerolineae bacterium | reverse complement strand
CCGCTACTCATCCAAAGGAGAAAAAATATGTCCCAGAAAATTCTGCAAGTGAATATGAAGTTCAGCATTCCAAGAGCCGATCTGGAGAAAGCATGGCTCGACGTCGCCCAACCGATTGCCGACTTGCCCGGTCTGCGCTGGAAGGTCTGGTTGATGAACGAGGCAGAACACGAGGCGGGTGGTATATACCTGTTTGATAGTGAAGCCGCTGCGCAGTCGTATCTGGCTGGCCCGATCGTGGCAGCACTCAAGGCCAGTCCTGCAGTTAGCAATATCAGCGCCAAGTTGTTCGATGTGATGGAAAAACATACCGCAATCACCCGCGGTCCGCTGAAGTAAACGTTGGATATTTCCGTCTAAGTTATGACCGGCGGGGTGGGCGACTACCCCGCCGTCACCATTCACGAACCAGTGCATGACCCTTTCGCTTTTGATCCCTCCAGTTCTTCCCGCAATTTTGTAATACGGCAACAAGGGAACGCGATGAACCAGAAAGCATGTAGCCGTATACTGGTGATGAGTAGGTAGAACATAACGCCGCCCAACCACCGCATGAAGGTTGACGACGGCTTTTCCAACATGGGTATGAGCACACTTTGCTGGCAATCAGTTGGGGCGTTGGAGGTTCTGAGCTTGAGTCGCGACCGCTGCATATGCAGAATGTTAGCCCGCTCGTCGAAAGCGCACTCATCAGCAAGTATGCTGTCATTCCCCTCACGTTCCCACAAAGGAGAAAGGACGAATGCCTATAAACCGAAAACCTGATTTGTTCGCACAGCCGATTGAACATCAATTATTGGTGCGCATGTTCACAAGCGCATCCCATTCGACGTAGGAGATGAGACTGTGTACGCAAGAGTAATTACCGTAAAGATTCAGCCTAGCAATGTAGACGAAGCAATCCGCATTTACCAGGATTCTGCGATGCCGGCTGCCAAAAAGCAGAAGGGATTCAAAGGCATATGATTGCTGACAGACCGCAAGTCAGGCAAGGGTATATCGGTCGTCTTGTGGGAGACGGAAGCCGACATGACAGCCAGCGATACCAGCGGCTATTTAAGTGAGCAGCTCGCAAAATTCGGGAGCCTCTTTATCACGCCACCTATCACGGAAGGCTATGAAGTCAGTATCCAAACGTAAGGCCATACCAACGGCGTTTGGGGATTGTCTAAGAAGCAATATTTGTTCTAAGAACAACCCTGCCTATGGTGGTAGTAATTTTCTATGATGCAATAGGCGGGGAATATGGTGAGCAAAATTTGACTTTTGGGACAGCCCCTTCAAAGCTTAGCATATATTCAGCAAACCTCGCCTTCGAGCCAACCCGCGGGCTAACCCTCGTGTAGCCGCCGTTGCTATTGCGCCGCCCTAGCGAAGGATGGTATACTTCCAGCAAGTCTTCCCCCGAAGGAGTCTTTATTTCACCGCCGATAGGGTGAAGCGAACCGTTGGGCGTTCCTGGTCGAAACAGCGTGGACGGTTGCAGAACATATGGATATTCACAAAAGGCTATCAGGCAACCCAAACAGGATTGAATGGCACGCCGCAAGAAAACGTTTGAAGAGTGACGGCAAGAACTTGTTTTAGTGAACGTTGAATTCCAATGTTGTTGACTGACAACCGCTTAAACGCCAGCGCGCTACGCTAACCGGAGTGCCGGCGTAATCAGCAGGGGCAGCTTATCCGAAAGGATTCAGAAGGAGATAAAATGCAGAAACTCAAGAATTTGACAATTTTATTCATTTTGATCACGCTTTTTGTCGTCGTGGTGGGCGGCTCTTCGCCCGACGTCCTGGCGAGCCCTGGCGCAGTTGCCCCCAATTTGGGTTCCGCGGCGAGCTTCGTAGCCCTGGCCAGCTCGACCTTGACCAATACCGGCCCGGGCGTCTACGTTGGGAATGTGGGTGTCAGCCCAGGCACATCAGTCATTGGCTTTCCTCCTGGTACGGTCAGACGTGGAACGATATACGAGGGTGGTCCGGTTCCAGCTCAGGCGCAGATCGATGCCAACAGTGCGTATAATGATTTAGCAGGCCAGACATGCAATGTCGATTTGACGGGTCAGGATCTAGGTGGAATGACGCTCACGCCAAGCGTCTATTGTTTTGATACATCGGCTCAATTGACGGGTGACCTCGTTCTCGATGCCCTGGGCGACCCCCTTGCGGTCTGGGTTTTCCAGATGGGGAGCACGCTCACGACCGCATCCGCCTCATCTGTGGTAGTGATCAATGGCGGTCAAGATGTCAATGTGTTCTGGCAGGTTGGCAGCTCCGCGACTCTCGGTACAGGCACTCGGTTCAATGGTAATATTCTCGCGGATGCAAGCATCACCCTGGATACTGGCTCAAGCCTGATTGGTAGACTCTTATCGCTAAATGGTGCAGTTACACTGGATACCAACGGCACCCCCTTCCCCATCTCAAACACACCGGTATTCGAGTTCAATTATCTGCCACTCATCAAGCGGTGATACCCCTTTGACAGAATGGAAGGCCTGCGCGCTACGCTGCCCGGAGCGCCTGCATAAATAGCAAGGGCAGCTTATCCGAAGGATAAGATGAGCACAAAATGAACAAGGACATTTTCGAAGGCAAGGGGAAGGAAATGCGCGGCCAGATCAAAGAGTGGTGGGGCAAGCTGACCGACGATGACATTGTTCAGTTTAAGTATTAAGGGCTATGATTTGATCATGGGGCTACTCGTCATCGCGGCCGGGCTGGCTCAGTCAGTCCGATAACTTTAGCTTGTCCTGAACGCCGGGGAACAGCCCTGCGATCCATTATTCAACTCGTCTCTATTCGGATATATATTATATATTAATCGCATACCCAGTTGTGATCGTCGATATCGACTAACTTCAGAATGCCTTTTTGGT
>JBGOZL010000431.1:0-2882 GCA_041480185.1 Anaerolineae bacterium | reverse complement strand
TAAGATTGCGCCGCTGCCGCCTCCACCGATGACCATGGCGGTGGTGGCCGCATCTGAATAATCACTGCCGCCATTCGTAACCGCAATGCTAGAAACAACTCCACCTGCCGTCAAAGTTACTGTCCCATTTGCACCGGTGCCGTCGCCTGAAATGCCAAGACTTGCCGGAAGAGGGCTATTGGCATAGTTGGGGATTGCGCCAAAATAATCCGGTACTCCACCAGGATTCATCAATGGAGCTGCCGCTGCAGCCATTTGCTCAGCGGATCGCAGGCCAGCTTGACGAGCTGCCGCGGCACGTGCAGCTGCTGCCTGTCTCTCAGCAGGGGTTACGTGTCCATGACTGTTATCTCCTCCGGGAGCGGCATTTGCTGCACTGGAAGTTGGTGGCTCTGCTGTCGGCTGTACAGTAGGAACGCTGGTGGGCGTCGCTTCCACTGATGATACTTTAATTGGAGCAACGGTCAGCGTATCCTTCACCGTAGGTATATCCCTATAGGTGGATTCCGATGTGGTTACATCCTGGGCATGCACCTGCAGGGGGTCAACTCCTCCCAGGAGCATGGTGACGATAACAAGGGCTGAAAGCAAAGTATTCATATTCTTCAATGTTTTCATTGCATCTCTCCTCTTAAATCTTCCAATAATAAGTTGGTGATATACGACCTATATTTCTTAAGGACCATGAAAAACGCATTCATTTCTAGCTATGCTCTTTTAAAATTGATTCAACACACTCGAGCAGGGAATCTGGAGTGACCGGTTTCTCCAGGTGCGCGCTAATTCCCATTTGCTCGATCTCGGCGGCTGTCTCGGGTGACCACTGGGCTGTAAATACCAACACTGAAGTAGTGGGGTATCTCTGCAACACGGTAGGAAGAAGGATGAGCTTGTTGTCCATGATCATGATGTCTAAGATGACCAGATTGTAATTTTCGGTTTTAAGCCGTTCCAGGGCCTCGCAAGCTTGCCCCACTATGGTAACCATGTATCCAGCGCGCTTAAGAATGAGCGCAAGAGAGAGTCTCAGGTTTAGATCGCTGTCAACGATCAATACATTTTTAGGGGGAAGTACACATAGTTCTCGAGACATAATTAATCTATTTCTCATTTTACAAATATTATTGGATGAAAATATTTGGGTAACTTTGAATTTATTGGCGTATGAGAGCAAAATAACCTCTTGTCTTTACGACTAAATGATAAAAATAGCAGACGGGTAAATAGCCCGTCTGCTATGGGGATATAAATTTTCCCGGCGTGTTGGAAACTAAACTACCAGCCGGTATCCTATGTCTCGCACGGTGATAATCATCTGTGGATGGCGCAAATCCTCTTCAAGTGCTTTCCTCAATTCATGGATCTGCCAGCGGGTAATTTCCTTGGCTTCTATTCGACTCAGCCCTTGGTAACCTTGCGATTCTAGGACCATTGTGTCATAGGGGACGGGTTGAGGCGAATGCCGCATCAATGTAACCAGGTAATCAAAAGTGGAGGGTGCCATGGATACATCGCGCTCTTTGAGTAAAACGTGACGAGTGTGCAGGTCAAGCACCAAACCTCCACGCTTCAAATATCTTGTTGGATCATTTGGAGATGAGCCGGCTACGAGACCAAAGGGTGAAGAAACGCTGCCGTCTGCAGTGTGCAATTCCTCAAGAAGTGTCTGGATTTGGTTTGTGATCTCCCGCCGCCGTTTTGGCTGTTGTTGATCGTCGCGTATCTTGTTTACCCGCGCAAGGATGGCTTCTGGATCAATTGGTTTCAGCAAGTAATCACTCGCACCTGCCCGAACAGCTTCGATCGCTGTCTCTAGGCTCGCATGGGCGGTGAGGATGACTACAGGCATATCCGGATACAAGCGGCGAATTTGAGGAAGTACCTGGATGCCGCTCTGATCGGGCAGTTTTATATCCAGGAAAATCAGGTCGAATGCCCCCGCCTGTAAGAATTGGAGGCCTTCCTTGGCTGTAGATGCAGTGGTTACCCTATAGCCTGCGCGCTGCAGGATAAGAGCCAGGCTGCGGGCTAATTTTGGCTCGTCATCTATAATCAATATGGTGTCATCCGTTGCCATGTTTATTAACCTCCTCGTCTGCATTGGGCGAGGCCTGAGGCAACCAAATAGTAAAGGTTGCCCCTTGGCCGGGTTGATTTTCCACCAGGATTTGACCGCCATGTCTCTGCACAATTCCATAGCTTATGGACAGTCCCAGACCAAGCCCGCTCCCCTTGGTAGTCATGAAAGGCTCGAAGATGTGCTGCGCGATTTCATCTGGAATGCCCGGACCTGTATCTCTAAATATTATTGCGGTTCGTTCTTTCGCTTTGAGCATATCTACAAATACAGTTCCGCCATGACTCTGCATTGCTTCGATGGCGTTCATGCTAATATTTAGGAAAACTTCTAGAATCTGATCTCGCACACAATCAATATAGCATCGCTGTAATCCAGCTAATGGCTGCCACAGGACTTTGGCACTGTTTAAGTGTGGGATAAGCAGGGAATGGACTTCCTCGAGAATATCGAGGATTTCGTTGGGTTGCTTGTTAATGCCCGCTTTTGGCCTGTAAAGTTCCCGTAAATGTCCTACCAGATTAGTTAGGCGTAAGGTTTCTGATGCTGCCATTTCCAAAGGTTCCTGGATCGGGCTTTCTGGCGTCACATCTTGCTGAATGAGATACAAACAGTTTTTTATGGTTTGTAATGGATTGTTGATCTCATGGGTGATAGAGCCCACCATGCGCCCAATTATGGCATGTTTTTCTGCCTGGACAAGCTGGGTCTCAAACTGCTTCCGTTCGGTAATATCGCGGGCAGCCGCGAATACACCATTAACTTTTCCTTTCTCGTCACGATATACGGATGCATTGTAAACAAC
>JBGOZL010000430.1:0-2895 GCA_041480185.1 Anaerolineae bacterium | reverse complement strand
CGGATATTTCCTGAGATCGGGCCAGGTGCAGGAAGTCCTTTTCGGTGCCGATAGAATCGCAGCCAATGGCGACGTGGCGAATAAAATTGGCACCTACATGCTGGCGCTGGCAGCCAATGATAACAAGGTGCCAGTCTATTCTGTAGCCCCTGTTTCTACAATTGATTTTTCGGTCGCGGATGGCAGTCTAATTCCCATTGAAGAACGCGACCCCGAAGAAGTATTAGGGATACAATTCCACGGGGAACGGGTCTCACCGGAGGGGGCCAAAGCTCGCAACCCGGCTTTCGATATTACCCCCAACCGATTGATCACAGCAATTATTACCGAGAACGGTATTGTAAAGCCGCCATACGGTGTGAATTTAAAGGAAATCCGATAGGGGCTTCTTTCGCCCGCCCGTGCACATCCGAGGTACCAGAAGAGGCATAACGAATGGATATTTTGTTAACAGGTTCCGTTGCATTTGACTACCTAATGACCTTTCCGGGGTTATTCAAGGAACAATTTCTTCCAGAACGGCTGGAAAAGATCAGCCTGTCATTCCTGGTTGATTCCATGTCCCGTCAACGCGGCGGTGTTGCCCCGAATATCGCGTTTACAATGGCACTTTTAGGAGAGCGGCCGCGTGTAATGGCAACGGTGGGCGAAGATTTTAGCGAATACCGGCAAATTCTCGAAGTTGCTGGAATAGATACAACCTTGATGCAGGTTGTTCCAGGACTTTTCACCGCCTCATTTTTTGCCACCACCGACCAGTCCAATGCACAACTGGCGTCATTCTATCCCGGTGCAATGAAGGTTGCGTCAAAGCAAAGTGTCCTGAACGTACGACCACGCCCTGACCTAGTAATCGTTTCGCCAAATTCTCCGGATGCGATGACCAAGTTTGCCGCTGAGTGTCATGAGGCAAAAATCCCTTACCTGTACGACCCATCCCAACAGATCCTGCGTTTAGAAGGATCGGAGTTGGCACGAGACATGGAGGGGGCACATTTCCTTTTTGTCAACGACTACGAATTCGAGCTGATAACAAAAAAAACCGGCTGGGACCTGAAGCAAATCCTCCTGGGAATCAAGGTTGTGGTTGTGACGCGTGGAAAAGATGGAGCAACAGTCTATACCGGGGAGAACGAACACTTTATTCCAGCCGTCCCAGAGGAGCGGATCGTAGACCCAACCGGCGTAGGGGACGCATTCCGTGGAGGGTTCCTGGCCGGTTACGCCCATAGTTTCGACTGGAAATTGTGCGGGGAGATTGGCTCCCTGGCAGCAGTCTATTGCCTGGAACAAAAAGGTCCTCAGAACCATACCTATACACGCGCCGAGTTCGTCAGACGTTTCAGGGATCATTTTGATGACGGTGGTAAACTAAACGAGTTACTCAATCCGAAGGAGATATGATGAGCAATTCCGATATTAAAGATGACAAACTTGCCGAAGGCGGACGACGGCGTATCGAGTGGGCAGAACGTGAGATGCCTGTGCTGAGGCAAATTCGCGAACGATTTGCCAAGGAGAAACCTCTCAAAGGTATCCGTCTTTCAGCCTGCCTGCACGTCACCAGTGAGACGGCCAGCCTGGCACGAACCCTGGTGGCGGGAGGCGCGGACCTAGTCCTGACTGCCTCAAACCCGCTTTCCACCCAGGATGACGTGGCAGCTGCGCTGGTCAATATGTACGAAGTGCCCACCTTTGCCATCAAAGGTGAGGATAATGTGACCTATTACAAACACATCAGCGCCGCGCTGGACCATAAACCGCATATGACGATGGACGATGGTGCCGACCTGGTTTCCACCATCCACAAAGACCGGCGCGAACTACTCCCAGGTATTATTGGAGGTACCGAAGAAACCACTACCGGAGTCATCCGCCTACGGGCAATGGCAGCGGATGGAATGCTACAATTTCCTGTCATCGCCGTCAACGATGCCATGACGAAACACTTCTTTGATAACCGCTATGGAACGGGACAATCCACGCTGGATGGCATCATCCGGGCAACCAATGTGCTGCTGGCGGGCAAGAACTTTGTGGTGGCAGGCTATGGGTGGTGCGGACGCGGTCTGGCATCGCGAGCGCGCGGTATGGGAGCATTGGTTATCGTCACGGAGGTGGATCCGCTTAAGGCTCTGGAAGCTGTCATGGATGGATTCCAAGTCATGCCAATGATGGATGCGGCAAAGATCGGCGATATCTTCTGTACAGTAACAGGAGATATCAATGTGGTGGACGAGCGTCACTTCGAGGTGATGAAAGACGGCGCAATCGTGGCCAATTCCGGGCACTTTAATGTGGAGATCAACATCCCCGGACTCCAGAGATTGTCTACTGGTGATCCGAAACTTGTCCGCCCGTTCGTGGAACAATATGATACGAAAGATGGCCGGAAGATCAACATCCTTGCCGAAGGCAGGCTCATCAACCTGGCTTCCGCCGAAGGTCACCCCGCTTCGGTGATGGATATGTCTTTTGCGAATCAAGCTTTGGCTGCCGAGTTCATGGTCAAGAACGCCAAAACCCTGGAGAAACGGGTCTATTCCGTTCCACCAGAGGTAGACGCCGAGATTGCGCGAATCAAGCTCTCAGCCATGGGAGTGAAAATTGACACACTGACCCCCGAGCAGGTAAAATATCTTAATTCGTGGGAAGAAGGAACGTAATATTTTCGATTTGTGACAGGCCACTCAATGCCTCGCGGGGAAATGCCCGCGAGGCTTTTATTTTGATTGTCAGATATTATCTAACTGATATACAAAGCTTCATATCAGAGGGTAGAATTAACTGTTTCCTGGTATGTAACGAGAATTTCCTGGATGCCCCGTATTCCTTAGCGGTATTCAGGATGGATTCTCCAATGAAATAAGAAATGGACCATATGCCTTCAAAATT
>JBGOZL010000429.1:0-2895 GCA_041480185.1 Anaerolineae bacterium | reverse complement strand
CATCAATTGTTCGCCGCTGGTCTGAAAGGTACGATAGGGGCGGGCGGAGAGGTCTTCGTCATCGGCGTTGCATACGAGAAATCGGTCGAAACTACGCCACGAGTCGTACACATAACGCAGGAAATCCTCCAATAAGTAAGGGTCACGAGTAAACTGAATGGAACCGGGCAAAATTTTGGCGCTAAAGTTTTCCAGAAGGAGCCGATCGCCATAGCCCTTGGTGATATTGTCAAATTCAAGGACGATATCGCCCAGGCGCGGACCGGGAGGGATGTAAATCTCCTGCTCGCCGCGATATTTTTCGACCTCCTGTGATAGAAGTTTTTCATAAGCGGTCAGGCGGGCCTGACCCTTGGCCTGGCGCGCTTTGGGGGACATCCGGACCCACTCCAACTCGCGTGCGAGGGTTTTCTGGCGCCTGGATTCGGTTTTTTCTTCCTGGCGCAGCACTTCCTTTTTCTGCTCTAACCAGGATGAATAATTGCCCTTCCAGGGGATGCCGTAACCGCGATCGAGTTCCAGGATCCAGCCGGCCACATTGTCGAGGAAGTAGCGGTCATGGGTCACGGCGATGACTGTCCCTTTGTAGTCGCGCAAATGGTGTTCAAGCCAGGCAACAGACTCGGCGTCCAGGTGATTGGTGGGCTCGTCGAGCAGGAGGATGTCAGGCTCGGTCAGCAGGAGGCGGGTGAGGGCGACCCGGCGGCGTTCCCCACCTGAGAGCACATTGATCGGCGTATCTGCCGGAGGACAACGCAGGGCGTCCATGGCAAGGTCCAGGTGAGAATCGAGGTTCCAGGCATCCACTTTATCCAGGGCCTCCTGGAGTTTAGACTGTTCAGCTATGAGGGCGTCGAAATCCGCATCCGCTGCGGAAAAAGAGGCGTTGACCTCTTCGTAGCGAGCAAGTAAATCCAGGATGGGCTGGACAGCCTCGCGCACAACCTGCATAACTGTCTTGTTTTCATCGAGATGCGGTTCCTGCTCGAGCAGGCCGGCGTCATAGCCTTTGCTTACGGATATCTCGCCGACATAATCCTTGTCCACCCCCGCAATGATATTCAGAAGGGTGGATTTACCTGCACCGTTCAGGCCGAGCACACCAATCTTGGCGCCGTAAAAGAAGCCGAGCGAGATGTCGCGCAGTACCTGCTTGTTGGGGGAATGGATGCGCCCGACGCGCATCATGGAATAGATAACCTGGGTATCGGAAGGCATGGATTAATATCCCTTTATGAAGCGCAAAGCAGCCTCAATTCTTCCTCCCCGATGATTTTCACCCCCAACGATTGGGCTTTCTGCAGCTTTGATCCAGGCGCCTCGCCACTTACGAGGTAGCTGGTGTTTTTACTGACCGAGTCGGTCACTTTGCCGCCATGTTGTTCAATGAATTCCTTGACGCCATCTCGGGAAAACCCTACCAGCGTGCCTGTGACGACAAATGTCAGTCCGGATAATGGGCCGGTCGAGGGTGACGCTTCCGCTGCCCCAACAGGCCATACTCCGGAAGACTTTAACTTTTCCAAGACCTTTCGATTGCGTTCACGGCTGAACCAATTCAGGATGGCTTCGGCGATGTTTGGACCAACCCCGTCCACCGTTTGCAATTGTTCCGCGGAGGCGGCCGCTAGCAAATCTAGGGAGGGGAAATGCCGGGATAAATCTGCTGCTGAAACTTCGCCAACACCATGGATACCGAGGGCGGTAATTAGCTTGCTCAATGGCTGCCGGCGGGAAGTTTCAATGGCGGCGAGTAGATTATCAGCAATCTTCCCGGGAGGCGCCGACTCTGTTTTCCGGTCTTTCTTGGTAAGCGCTTCAAGAATATCCTCCCGGTTAAGCTTGTAGATATCTGCGACATCCATGACCAAACCAGACTCGATGAGTTTCTCAACAATCTTTATGCCCAGCCCATTAATGTCCATGGCACCGCGCGAGACGAAGTGTTCCACATTACGGACTAGTTGGGCAGGGCAGGCAGCATTGACGCAATACCAGGCCACCTCTCCTTCGAAATGCTCAACCGGCTGCCCGCAGGCAGGACAGGCGCGCGGCGGGAGGTATTGTTTTTCTGCACCAGTGCGCAAGTCCACGACAGGGCCGATGATGTAGGGAATGACCTCCCCGGCGCGTTTAACCAACACCCGGTCACCAGGACGAATGTCCTTCTCGGCGACGTAATCGAAATTGTGCAGGGTGGCATTCCTTACGATGACCCCGTTAATTTCCACCGGTTCCAGGACAGCTTTAGGTGTCAGAACCCCGGTACGACCGACCTCTACCTCGATCCCCAACAATTTCGTAGTGACCTCACGTGCCGGGAACTTGAAGGCAATCGCCCCGCGTGGGTCCTTGCCAACAAAGCCCAGTTCATCGGCCAGGTCAAGGTCATCAATTTTAATGACCATGCCGTCGGCTTCGTAGGACAATTCATCACGCCGCTTGTCCCACGAGGCGGTGTAGGCGATGGCAGATTCGATATCGTCAAACCGGCGCGCCGTATCGGTGACCGGGAAACCGAGCGCCCGGAGATATTCAAGCAGGTCCCACTGGGAGCACGGTTCGCGGGGAGATTGAGAGCTGTTTTCCCATTGAACGATCTGATAAACCAAGAGGGTGAGAGGCCGGGAGGCTGTAATGGCCGGGTCCAACTGGCGCAAGGATCCGGCAGCTGTGTTGCGCGGATTCAAGTATGTTTTTTCGCCATTCTCTTCCAGACGTTTATTTAATTTATCAAATTCTATAACGGGGATAAAAATTTCTCCTCTCACAACAAGCACGTCTGGAACCAGGCGACCGGGGGGTTGAGTTTTATGGACAGGTTTGGATATTTGCGTTTCCGAGAAAAGGTCTGCCCCCTGATTCACTGGGATTTTCAACGGAATAGTCCTGACT
>JBGOZL010000428.1:0-2896 GCA_041480185.1 Anaerolineae bacterium | reverse complement strand
GTGGCAACTAAGGTGGAATGGCGCAAACGCGGCTATGCCAAGTCAGCTCTCACAACCGCGCAAAATTTCCTGCGTGACCCCCTGAAAGTGGATTTCGGCATGATGATCGCCACCGAACCAATGGTATCCCGCTATGAGAAATTAGGCTGGAGCGTGGCAGCCCGATCCATGTGGGTAGATCAGCCGGATGGAAGGACCACGCTTAATTATCCAGTGATGATCCTGCCGGTTTGCAGACAGGATTGGCCGGAGGGGAGCATCGATCTTTGCGGACTACCCTGGTGAACAGACCATCCTTTTGATAATAAAATTTCTTTTCAGATAGTATTCCACCCTGCCAGCGTTGCTGGCAGGTCGTTTAGCCGATGGATGGTCCGAACCATGCTCGATTTGCGATTTTCTTGATCTAGGGTATTGAACCAGACTGCGCGAATGCCGCAGCGGTTGGACCCTAACACATCCGCGTCGTAATTATCTCAAACCATAAAGATGAACTGGGGGGAAGTCTCAGATCATTTAAGATATACCTGTAGAACCCTAGCGACGGTTTATTGTGACCGGTTGTTATAACACATTAAATTTTATCCATCCACCGGTCCAATTTGACCCGCTTAAATGCGACCTGTATATCCTTTTCATCGGAAATATCTGCACTTGTGGCGATACCAAGAATCCAACGGGTCTGGAGCGCGGGGAGTATTTCAACTGCGCCAGGGATGGCTTCCACGACAGGCCAGTCTTTCATTGGACTGCTGAAATTCTTATTGTCACGCATGAGGGTATCACCCCAGTCGAACAGGATACAGCCTTTGGGTTTTTGTTTCATTATTCGCCCACCATCTGCACCACCAATTCCCTGTGACGGGGGCGGATATCAAAATCCAAATAAACCACTTGCTGCCAGGTGCCAAGGGTCAGGGTTTTACCAACAAATGGGACCGACAGCGAGGGACCCAGCAAGGAGGCGCGCATGTGGGAATGACCGTTTCCGTCGCCCCAGGTGGCGTTGTGGGCATAATCCCGCTTGGATGGGACCAGCTCCTCGAACAATCGCTTCAGGTCAGCCACTGCCCCTGGCTCGAATTCGACCGTGGTGACCCCGCTGGTGGAGGATGGGCAGAAAATCGTCAAGATGCCGGAGGATAACCCAGATTCGGTAATGAGGCGCTCAAGCTCCCGGGTGATGTCAATGGCGTCGGTGTTGCCATGAGTGTTTAGGGAAATGTTACCGGTTTTAACAGGCATCTGGAACTCCTTAATTGGTTTATTTCCTCTTCCCACGCTGGATGGCTTTCTCACCAAACCTGGCACGGACGGTATCCAGCGCCTCCTGTAATCGGCGGGATTTCTCCGAATCCGCATCCCATAACCCCAGCTGGCGCAGTGGGGTCCCGAGCCCGCTGACTCCCACCCCGATCAGCCGCACAGCCTTTCCTTTTAGGCGCACCTTGCCCATGAGGTCCAGCACTAGGTGATAAATCTCCTCATCCTGGTCGGTGGGCTGGGACAGAGTGACCTGGCGGGTCAAAGTGGTGAAATCCGGCCAGCGAAGTTTGAGCTTGACGGTCACCCCGGCGATGCCTGCCTGGCGCAGCCGGCGGCCCACTTGCGCTGATAATTTTCTCAGCGTATCGGCCAAAAGCTTGTCGTCGCGCACATCGTGTGGGAAGGTGGTCTCCTGGCTGATAGATTTAGCCTCATGCCCAGTGGATATGGGACTGTCATCCATTCCCCGGGCGCGGCGTGCCAGGTCACGCCCGTTTTCACCAAACCTGCGGGCGAGGTCTTCTGCAGGGTGATGGGCGATGTCACCGATCGTTTTAATCCCAATTTCAGCCAGTTTCGAGGCGGTTTTGGGTCCCACGCCCCACAACATGGTGGCTGCCAGAGGTTCCAGAAAGGCTGATTCGGTTCCAGGCGGGACGATTGTCACGGCATTTGGGGGAGACTCTTTTTTAGCGGTCTTTTTTCCAACTTCGGTGGCAATCTTGGCGACCAGCTTGTTGGTTGCCACCCCCACCGAACAGGGTAGCCCGAGCTCATCATTCACGCGTTTTTGCAGCCGTCGGGCGATCGCTTCGGGAGGTTCACGCAGATCGCTGATATCCACAAAAGCTTCGTCGATCGAGATTTGTTCCACCAGTGGAGAAAGGTCGTTCAAGCGTTCCATCACTTTTTCGGACATTTCCCCGTAATTGCCGAAGTGGTGCGAGATGACCAGCAGCCCCGGGCAAAGCCGCAGTGCACGGCTCATCGGCATTGCCGAGCGGACCCCGAACTGGCGTGCAGCGTAAGAGCAGGAGGCCACCACCCCGCGCCCTTCCGGACGCCCCCCAACGGCAAAGGCTTTGCCGCGCAGGGAGGGGTCGTGCAGTTCTTCGACTGCGCAAAAAAAGGCATCCAGGTCGAGGTGCAGGATGGTTCGGGGCATTAATTAATTATATACCGCGTTCTAGCGTTCTGAAGTTTTGTGCTGGAATGCTTCCGCCTGCACCTGGCACGTCTATAAAATGCAGGGCGATATGCTAAAAGGAACGACATAGAGCATCAATGACCGGGAAATTAATTTCCATCCCTAGGGAAGATTTAACCTGTCCCTGATTTTCGCTGCGGTTTCGGCATCCGGTTGGACAACTCGACTGTCCTCCACATCGATCTCAAATGGCACACTACGAACGGATGCGACGCCACCTGCATCCATTGTCACCATTACCAAAGCTGATTGGCGAGTATCTTGCAGGCCGCCCTGGTCGAACAAGGCATTTCCCAGGCTGTAAAGGACGAGCGTTTTTCCCTGGGCAGTTTCGATCCAGGCAGCAGGCTGGAGCACGTGGGGATGATGTCCCCAGATCAGGGCTGCGCCCGCGTCCGCAAATTGTCCAGCCAGGGATTTTTG
>JBGOZL010000427.1:0-2929 GCA_041480185.1 Anaerolineae bacterium | reverse complement strand
ATAGATGTGGACCTCGCGGATAATGGCTGAATAATCCAGGTCGGCAAGACCGGAGGCAGGCGAGTCACTTCCGGGAAGGGAAAGCCGGAGGAACCCAGCGATTTGGTCCTTCGGCGTGACGAAGGACAGGAAGTGTTGCTCGGCTCCGTCTGCATGGTAGACCAGATCATCAATGCGCAGATCGGCGTGCGTCACTTTCCCACCGCGCACTTCGCGGCAGCGGATGCATTCGCAATGTGTCCCACGGCGAGTCAATTCGATCTGGACGTCCTGTCGCAGGCTGGTGCGTTTGTTCCCGGAAATGACATGCGTGGAAGGAATGTCGCGGATGATTCGATTGACGCGGCAATAACGCGGGATGGTAGGTTTTACGTCCGCAATAAGCCGGACAAGTTCTTCTGTGGAATAAGGGAGGTATCCGCCCTGTTTCCAAATTTCGTGGAGCGGCGTGTTTTCGAGCAACTGGGTGGGGTAGATCTTTATTTCATCAGGGCAGAGACCGTCCCAAAGGCGGGGGAAATCAGCCGAATCCGATTCGAGGGTGGCGCCCAGCAAATTAGGCATCCAGTGCAGGACTATTTTGAAACCGGCTGCGCGCAGGAGTGCAACCGCGTGGTGTGCCTCAGCGACCGTATGACCGCGCTGGTTGAGTTCCAAAATAGAATCATCCAGGCTCTGCACACCCATTTGCACCTTGGTCACGCCGAGAGAACGGAACCAGGCTAATTCGTCCGTGGTGATTTCGTCGGGGCGCGTCTCCACAGCCAGACCAACGTTTCGATGCGTAGCAGACTCGTTGAGCAGATGCGCTTCAGCCATGTCCTCAATTCCATTGCCTTTCTCATCCTGCGCGGGGAGGCTTGGAGCGGTATCGTTCATTGCGTTAAAACACTGTTTCACAAACCATGCCTGGTATTCCCGCCGGTAGGACGAGAATGTACCTCCCAGGATGAGCAATTCGATTTTATCAGTGGGGTGTCCCACTGCGTTCAGCGCCTGAAGGCGCGACCTTACCTGCGAATATGGATCAAAGTTATGCTCCACCGCGCGCATGGCTCCGGGTTCATCCGGCAGGTAGGATTTTGGCATGCGGATATCATCCGGGCAAAAAATGCACTTCCCCGGGCAGGGATAAGGTTTGGTCAGCACAGTGACGGTGGTAACCCCAGAGAGCGTCCGCACTGGCTTTAAACGGATGGCTGCCAGCAGTGCCTCGTCCGGATCCCACTCACCGGATTCCACCAACTGTTGGTAGGCTGCCACGAGCGCAGATTTGTGGAGCGGTGCATCGTTCCACGAATACTCCCGCAGGGCGGTCCCTACTGGTTTACCAGCGCGCACCTCTTCCAGGGCACGGCGCGCCTGGGCCATTTTTTCGGGGGGAAGGGAGCGCATTTCGCTCCAGTTCAGTTTCTTTACCATAAACACAGATATAATCAGATTATGAAAGCCGAAACCATTGCTCGGCTGCTTTCCCTAAACAAACAATTCTACCAGACCTTCGGGCGGGAATTTTCTTCCACGCGCCAGCGGCTCCAGCCTGGCGTTCAACGGATACTGGACACTTTGACCGGAGACGAGTCGCTCCTGGACCTGGGCTGTGGGAACGGGGAGCTGGCCCGTGAACGGATGCGGCGCGGACAGCGCGGACCCTATACTGGCCTGGACTATAGTCAACCCCTCCTCGAAGTAGCCCGCCACGGCTGGGAGGACGCCCCAGCGACGTTTATCCGCGCCGACCTGACTGCTTCGGACTGGGATAAGCGCATGCTCACACCGGTCCACCAGTCATTCGACCTGGTGACTGCCTTCGCAGTGCTACATCACATCCCCGGTACGAACCTGCGCTTTTGCATCCTGCAGAAAGTCCATAACCTTTTGCGCCCAGGCGGCTTATTCATCCATTCGGAATGGCAATTCCTGAATAGTGAAAAGCTCAAAGTCCGGATACAACCCTGGGAGGAGATTGGCCTCTCTGACAATGACGTGGAACCTGGCGATTACCTGCTGGATTGGCGCAGCGGTGGGCGGGGACTGCGCTACGTGCATCATTTTGATGAAGCAGAGTTGGAGGACCTGGCAGTTCGCAGTTACTTTCGGGTCAGCACAGCCTTCACTTCGGATGGGGAAAATGGTCAACTGGGCTTGTATCAAGTCTGGGAGTCTATGTGAAAACGAAAGAAGAAATCGTCACCAACTGGCTGCCGCGCTATACCGGCACACCATTGGAAGAATTTGGTAAATATATCCTGCTGGTCAACTTCGTCAATTATGTGCATATGTTCGCTGACATGAACGGAACGCACGTCTGCTGCGAAGACAAGCCAATGCCCAATGCCACTGCAGACGGGATCACGATCATAGACTTCGGAATGGGCTCGTCCAATGCAGCCACGGTCATGGATCTACTCTCGGCCATTAAACCGAAGGCGGTACTTTTCCTGGGCAAGTGCGGCGGGCTGAAAAAAAGCAATAGCCTGGGAGATTTGATCCTGCCGATCGCGGCCATACGCGGGGACGGGACATCCAACGATTACTTTCCCCCGGAAGTACCTGCCCTTCCGGCATTTAACCTTCAAAAAGCTGTTTCCACCACCATCCGCAACTATCATCACGACTATTGGACGGGCACGGTCTATTCGACCAACCGCCGCATTTGGGAACACGACGAAGAGTTCAAAAAATACCTGGTCCGCGTCCGTGCAATGGCTGTGGATATGGAAACCGCCACGATTTTCACTGTCGGCTTCTACAATAAGATCCCGTCCGGGGCACTGCTTCTGGTTTCCGACCAGCCGATGACTCCTGAAGGCATCAAGACCGCCGAGTCCGACAGGCATGTAACGGAAGACTTTACCGCGCTGCACCTGCGCATTGGGATTGACTCGCTCAAGGAAATCAAGAACGATGGGTTGACCGTCAAGCATCT
>JBGOZL010000426.1:0-2961 GCA_041480185.1 Anaerolineae bacterium | reverse complement strand
TATCGAAGTTGCTTCCGTGATATCCCATTGCGGACAAACGCTTCCATTGCCTAATGAGTCAGGCTGTTTGTTACGATCCCGATTCCGATAGCGATTCCGACGCCGAGTTCCGATTGTGCTTAAGTGAACAGCATTGGAGTTAAGGCGGTTGGGTGCGTCGGCCGGAAAGAACGGGTTGGTCATGAAACTCAATGTCCTGATGACTGTGTACAATGGGGGAAGTGTTCTCGACCAGACCATGCGGAGCGTTTTGATCCAGACTTACCGTAACTTTAGCTTCATAGTTGTTGAGGATGGTTCCGAGGATAACACGTTGGCATGCCTCAAGGGATACGCCGAAAGAGATTCCCGTGTCCGCCTGATTTCTTTGAGCCATAACCATGGCATTACCGGTGCATTGAACTACGGTCTGCAGCACCTGGACACAGATTGTGAGTACGTAGCTCGAATCGATTGCGGCGATTTGTGCACTCCCGATCGAATGACAAAGCAAGTTGATTTCCTGGCCGGCAATCCTGAATGTATGGCAGTAGGCTCCCGCTTTGAAATGTTTTCTAAGGAAGGGGAATTGCCCGAAGGCATTCAACGATTTCAGCACTTCACCAATGCCTTGTGCACCCATGATGAGATCAAGAGCAATTTCATGGTAATGGCGCCATTTGCGCATCCTACGATCACCTTTCGCCGGCGAATCTTTGATGAGGTTGGTACATACGATGAAAAATACGAGGCCGCGGAAGATTACGAGTTGGTTGGGCGCATCCTTACCCATGGTTTTCAAGTGCACAAACTTCCGGAAGTTCTGGTGACCTGCCAATTCACGCCTGGGCGAGGTATCAGCCAGACCAGGCGCATTCGACAGGTCAAGACGGCCTTGGAGGTAAAGCTTCAGTTTCTCCTGGCAAATTACTTGATCGGGGATCAGGTGCGTCAGTGCATCATATGGGGCAGTCGCGAATTTGCTGGGTACCTGGCTGAGAAACTGGCAGAAGGCAGATATCATCTCAAAGCAAAATGCTTTACCGACTTTGATCCGACAGTTTGGGGGCAAGAGAAATCAGGGCTGCGCCTGAATCCACCCCGGGAAATTGTTCAGTGTCGTCTCGCTGGGGATATCATCATTACTATGTGGAACCAGGAACGGGAAATTATCATCACTTATCTCACTCAAAACGGTTGGGTTAAAAATCGCGATTTTTTTGTGTTTTCCTAGTTGCAGGAGACTGTTTCATTCCCACTCGACCCTCCTATTCAGTTCTTCATAATCGAAATCTGGGATTGCTGGAAATCGATCTGTTGCCTTCATGGCAGAACGGATTGAAAGAATACCTGAATAGCAGGGCTTGATGGGTCGGGCATTTTCCTGCTTGCAACGGCGCTCGCGGCAGATGAAGATACCATGATGAGCACCGCTTTCTCGCCGAAACTGGTCCGGGAAATCCAGTTGCCAGCATATGGCAATTCTGCACCGGGACCAATCCACACCTTGCTTCAGGATGCCGAGGGAGATTTTTACTATACGGACGAGTTCAATCACTATGTAGTATCCATCAGCGCGGATGGTGTACCTCGCTGGTCTATCGGTGGCAAGGGCAATGCACCGGGCCTGTTCCATTATCCGAGAGGATTATCCCTCGGGAGAGCCAGGTTTGGCGCTGATGCGCTTCCGTGCATCGCGGTCTGTGATTCATGGAATCATCGCATTCATTTCCTCTCTTTGTCAGGAACGATCCTCAATACCTGGAATGAAGCCGGAGGGACTGCCTTCAACGAGGTCGGCGATGTCTGTTACTTCTCCGAAGGGAACGATGATGCGGATGGCTGCTGGCTGGTATTGGATCGTGGAAATCACCGGCTCTGCTTTTTATCTGCCTCGGGTCAGCAACTGTTCCAAGTGGGCTCTGCGATCAGCCCTTCTCTGGAAAGCAGGTGGGGAAGGTCAGGTCTGCCGAATATTCAAGATAGCCTCCCCGGCGGCATTTTGCGCGCGTTTCCATCTTATGATCCTGTCTATTACCCCGGGCGGATTTTAGGACATGCGGGCGGGCCGATCTTCCTAACCGAGCCTCTGACCGGCCGGCTGAAACAGCTCATCCTTGGAAGCCTGTTTCCAGTCTGGAAATCTCCTCGCCCTGAGATGGAGGTGATTGCTGCTGATGAATGGGGCCTGATTGCCCGAGATCTCCGTTCGCACCAAGTCAGCCTTTTTGATGCGGACGGTAGCCTACGGCTGGAAACCGAGATGCGTGGGCATCCGATCCGCTCTGACTTGTCATCCCGGGAACTCTGGCTGCAGACTCAGAACGGGATCCAGCGATGGAAACTGGATGCGGGTGCCGAGCACAGGCCAGCCGCTCCATCCAAGTTCGAGCTTATTTTGCGAAGCGTGGAAACAGACATCGATGCCCTGGCTGTGGAACCTGCAGAAACTGCCGTTCAAACGCTCGCGAAAGCCGCCCAGGAGATTGTCGCACTGGCATCCCTGTTTGCTGAAAATGTTTTGAAGGGTGCGGGAACAAGAACGGCTCTGGAACAGATCCTCGATCGAGTTCATCCCCTCAAGCTCAGCCTTGAACAAGCTGCGAAGGCGCTGTCGGTTGCAGGTCATCCTGCCTACCTGGCCTGCCACAAGCTGCAATTGCTTCAAAAAGTCCAGCCGGAATCTACCCATCGTGAGTACGTACGGCATGTGGTGGAGAAGCTGCGCGGGTTGTGCGGGCCAATTGACAGCATGATTACGCAGGGATTGGAGTGGCGTGACGAGATCGACATGATCATAAAGTCTCTCATGGACAAAGACTCAGCCGATGCAGAGTACCTGCGCACGATATCGGGGCAAATTGGGAGCATGCTTGAATTTGCCGTCGTAGAGTTGAGCCGGTGGAGCGGGAACGGGCTGGCGTTGCTCGAACTCCGCGCCATGGACATGGAGTCAGACTCGGAGCTCACGGGCGCACCCAT